>JAPKAI010000065.1 GCA_028825335.1 Gammaproteobacteria bacterium
AGAGTAAGGGGCAGCACAAATACAGGAGACTCTGCTGCAAAGTGTTTTAATAGCCAGAATTGTGCAACATAGGCGATATGTGGATCGATACCGAGCACCATTTCGGCGCCTTCCTCTAACATACGAAATCCGTAGTAGCCGTTGCCGCTTCCGACGTCGAGAACATGACGCGACTCTAGCGGCGAAATCTCTTTCACTAGGCGGTCCCATTTCAGGCTGGATTGCCACTCCGTTTCTATGTCTATGCCGAACAGCTCGAACGGGCCCTTGCGCCAAGGTATAAATTCTAGGAGTTGCTCTCGCAGTTGAGTAAGAGTCTCTGGATCACTATCACTGGCGCCACCGATTCTAACCTTGCTGCCAAACTGAACTGAACTAGGCTGGATCTGTGGCAATTCGGATAACAACTTACGCCATTTCGGAAAATCACCATAGCGAATTTGCTGCAAGAATTCATCCTTAGTGAAGGGAAGCAATGATTCTAGCGGTGACCCATCAATCAGTTCTTGTAGAGGCTTTAGATTCATAAGGCGTTACTCAGTCGATACCGACAAAATCATCCCTGACTTTGTCGGTACATCGTGTGCCAAAAGTTGGCGCAAAAATGTCATTTCACTTGCTTTTGGCATACTCGCATTGCCCTTAACGGGCAATGGTTGCACATCGATTTGCAACGCTTATCGTCTAGGAAAATGCTTGAAGCGGCAGTTTTCTGGTCGAATCTTTAGTGACAGTTGAAGCCAAGTGATTGAATTCCATATCGAGATTCATTTTTCAGGATCGGCTACTTAAAGGCAACCATGGAGGCGAAGTTAAAACACTGGAACCAGACATCGACAGACTGAAAGCCAATTTTCTGTAGGCGGTCTCGATGTAAGTCTAGGGTCTCTGGGAGTAAGACGTTCTCTAATGCGGCCCTCTTCAGACTTATCTCCAATTTGCTATAGCCCATGTTTTCTTTAAAGCTGTGGTACATCTCAATAAACAATTGATTGAGCTTCTCATCTGGGAAGGTAATCTTCTCCGAGATGATCAAGACACCGCCCGGCTTCATTCCTGCGTAGATTTTTTTAAGTAAGGGAACTCGCTCGGCAAGGGGGATGAACTGAAGAGTAAAGTTCAGTACTACCACTGAGGCATCCGATATTTCTGAGTCACACAGATCTTCACATCGACACTCAACCTTATTAGCGAATCGTGGCAAACTTTTTAGCTTGGTTTGCAGGCGGTCAATCATGGCAGTTGAGTTGTCGATAGCGATTGTGGAGAAGTCTTGGCACTCAACCCGATCCACCACAGCCAGAGTGGCGCCACCCAGGCTGCAGCCTAGGTCATAGATTCGGCTACTATCCTGATAATACTCTTCTGCCAACACGCCAATCATGGCTATGATCGTGCTATAGCCCGGCACTGATCGATTGATCATATCTTCGAATACGGAGGCGACGTTTTCGTCGAAAACGAAGTCGCCAGGAAGCTTCGTCTCTGCGAATATTCGATCTTTGTTCTGTGTGGGTTTCGTCATTATGAGTTGCTGGTTGGAGAATTGGATTCGATCAATTAGTACGACCTGTTAAGAAGACTTGGCGCTATTCTACGCAGCCCTTGGCCGTAACTCGAACAGAATTCGAGATGCTTTCCATTCTAGCTGTCTATCTCTTCCTATCCAGTGCATTATCGGCTTATCCAACTCTTATTCTAACCAGTTCATTACCCTGTTATCCATGTCTCATTCAAATGCCAATGCCTCATCATTTCTTGTAGATAATTATGGCTTGTTCGAAAATCTGCACATTGGGAATGGCGTCTTGGACCTCGCCTGTGGCAAGGGGAGAAACGGATTATTTTTAGTTAGCCATAATGTTCCGGTACTATTTGCTGATACTAATGAAGCTCATCTACAATCCATTGTGCCCACTATCGAGTTAGCAGGGACTAGTGCGAAGAAAAGCGCGTGCTGGTTGGTAGATTTTGAGGCTGAAGTGAGTGAGGGCAGAAACCCCCTAATTGGTAAAAGTTTTGATGCAGTCATAGTATTCAACTATCTGCACAGGCCGCTTTTCCCCTTTATTAGAGAGGCGATTCGGCCAGGTGGATTGATTGTCTATGAGACATTCACGGTAGATCAGAAGCGGTTCGGTAGGCCGAGTAATCTAGATTTTCTTTTGGAGCAGCACGAATTGGCCCAGGCTTTTGCAGGATGGGAGCTTATTCGGAGCTTTGAAGGCGAGGTCTCGAGTCCAGAGCGAGCGATAGCAAGATTAATAGCCAGAAAGCAGGCTAAAAAGTGAGTCTAATGAGCAAGGCAAAAATACTACCCTTAAACTTTGGCGGCAGAAGCAAGGTTGTGAAGCGACCGTATGAGTGCGAGATAGTGCGCAGCAAGCGGAAGACGCTCGCTCTGTATATCAAGCAGCAGAAAGTAGTGGTGCGCTGCCCACTGCGTGCATCTAAATCGGAGGTCGAGGAGTTCATTACCTCGAATCACACGTGGATAGAAGGTCGGCTATTCGAAGAATCTCTGCGCGAGAAGCAGGCATTGAGAGTAGAGAGAGGCGGCAAAATTTTCTATCGAGCCCGCGAGCGCACCATCGTCTTCAAGGAAGGGCGTAAGCAGCGAGTGATGATAGTTGGTGATGAATTTATTATACAGGGGCATAAGCTGACCCCAGCTAAAGCGAAGATTCAGGTAGAAGACTTTCTAATTGACAAGGCGAGTGAATATATCTTGCCCAGAGCCCGAGGCTTGGCCCGTCATCTAGGCGTCGAACACAAGATCACTGAAATTAAGCTTAGAAAGACCAAGTCCAAATGGGGACATTGCACGTCAACGGGAGTACTGCAGTACAACTGGATGATTATGTTGGCGCCCTACAGCATTATCGATTACATGATCACTCATGAGGTCTGCCACCTGTTGCACATGGACCATTCGCAGAGATTCTGGAATCGGGTTGAGTCCATCTGTCCTGATTGCGACCACTACATCAATTGGCTTAAAGAGCACGAGCACCGACTCTGGTTCTAGCTCATTACTTCTATTGAAACCCTAGCTTGAAACTTTTGACCGAAATCTGAGGTCCCACACCCCGTGACCGAGGCGCTGTCCTCGCTTCTCGAATTTTGTAACGGGCCTATCTGGCTCCGGCCAGTAGTTCTGCGCACCTAGTGTGTTTTCCAAACTAGGGTTTGCCTCCAACACTTCCATCATATGTTCGGCATAGGCCTGCCAGTCTGTCGCGAAATGAAGTTCCGCAGCGGTATTCAATTTTTTCAGCAGCAACTCAATGAATTCCGGCTGCACGAGACGCCGCTTATTGTGTCGCTTCTTGTGCCAAGGGTCGGGGAAAAATAGCAATAGCCTATCGATACAATTGTCGGGCAATCCAATTTCCAGAATTTCTCTGGCGTCATGGCAGATCAATTTGATATTGGTGAGTTTGTTTTCGACAATGCCATTGAGGAGCTTGCCGACGCCGGGCTGATGCACTTCGATTCCGAGGAAGTTCTGGTCGGGGCTTTGCTTCGCCATCTCCAGGAGTGAGTCGCCCATCCCAAATCCGATCTCTACGGTTAGCTTTTGCGATTTTTTAAACAACTTATTTGGGTCGAGAGGTTCGTTGTTGAATTCGATAACGTAGCTTTCCCAATAGCTTTCTATTGCTTTACGCTGGGAATCGGTCAACCGACCGGAGCGAATAACATAGCTGCGGATCGGTCTTTTGCTCTCGTGGGGTATTGAATTGGGCACTCGGTTGTATCGACTCTTCGATTGATTATTCAGTTGTTACGTTTAGCTAGGAAATTGTTGCTTTGCGGCGAACCAAACTATGAGTGCCCATGCCGTTAGGAAGCAGAGTCCACCTAAAGGGGTAATCGCACCCAGCCAGCGTATGCCAGTAATGCTTAGCAGATACAGACTGCCAGGAAATAAAACAATGCCAGCCATCATCAAATAGGCGCTGATGCGTAGCAGGTTCGATGCTGGGAAATTAAGCATCATCAGACCGATGCCGAACAGCGCGAGTGCGTGGTACATATGATATTGCACGCCGGTTTGAAATGTATTGAGCAACTCTGGACTCAGTCTATCGCGCAGCATATGTGCTGCGAATGCGCCGATTGATACGGCTAAGAAGCCATTAACTCCGGCAAGGATTATAATAAGTTTGCTCATGGTAGTTCGCGCTCAGTGATGCTATCGGTAACAGGTCAAATCGAGGTCAAAAAAAAGCCGCGAAAGCTCGCGGCTTTTGCTGCTCATTGCTTAGGCTGCCATTTTTACTTTGATCTTATTCATCGCATTTTTTTCAAGTTGGCGAATGCGTTCAGCAGAAATGCCGTAGCGATCAGCTAACTCATGCAGCGTAGCTTTGTTCTCGCTCAACCAGCGGCTGTTCAAGATATCTTTACTGCGATCATCTAGTTCAGACATAGCAGAGTGAAGACTGTTATTCGTTACTTCTTCCCACTCATCTTCTTCTACATTGGTAGCCAGATCAGACGCCTGATCTTCTAAGTAGTAAGCCGGGGCTTTGTAGGCTGCTTCATCGTCGCTGTCTGAATCGGCATCGAAGGCGGCGTCATAGGAGGCCATTCGCCCTTCCATCTGTCTAACGACTTTGGCATCAACACCAAGGTCCTGTGCCATTGCTTCAGCTTCTTCATTGTTCAACCAACCGAGACGTTTCTTAGAGCTGCGCAGATTGAAGAACAGTTTGCGCTGTGCTTTGGTGGTAGCGATTTTAACAATGCGCCAGTTGCGCAGAATGTATTCATGCATCTCTGCCTTGATCCAATGTACGGCGAAGGATACTAGGCGAACACCCACTTCTGGATTGAATCGCTTAACAGCCTTCATCAGGCCAACGTTACCTTCTTGGATCAGGTCGGCCTGAGATAGGCCATAACCGGAAAATGTTTTGGACATGTGCACGACGAAGCGCAGGTGTGCGAGAACCAATTGTCTGGCCGCATCCACGTTATCTTCGTAGTAATACTGCTTGGCAAGCTCAAGCTCTTGCTCAGGCGTCAGCATAGCGATGCTATTCACCGAAGCGATATAAGCAGTTAAATCCTGACCCGGAGCTGTGGGGTCGAAAACTTGTAAACTATTAGCTGTGCTCATTTGTGTTCACTCTTTCCTGAATAATTCGGAATCCATAATGGATTACGGACTAATAAATCTATTTTAGCATTCAAACATTGTCTCCGCCAACAATACCTTTTTTCTAAATGCCCGTGTTTACGGGGCTCGCGGAGGCTTCAGCGCTAATTTCCTAGGCGCTGGCCCAATAGTTTCGAAAAAGCGTAGATTTAGAGTTGAAACTATAGGACAGAACTAGCTTATATATGGTGCTTTATTCCCCCATTTCAAGAGCGGCGAACAAGAGATTGCCGCGTTGCTAGAACTCTAGGGGTTGATAGCGCGAATATGACGCAAACTAGCCATGAGTGCTGCCGCCCAGCCAATGGCAGCGCCGGCGACGATTATGAGCAAGGAGCTCATTAATCCGAAGCCGCGTAATTGAAAGCCGCTCTCGTACAGCTGCATCAAACCTTCTAAGTTCGAATTAAAAGTGGCTAAAACAATGCCTTGAAGAAGGGTGGCCAAGATTCCACCGCCCAGCCCGTAGAGGAGGCCTGTGTATAAAAAGGGTCTAGCGGCATACATATCGCTGCCACCTACCAATTTAATTACCAGTATCTCGGCCTTACGGTTCTCGATTGCCAATTTTATTGTGTTGCCCACCACAAAGAATAGTCCAAGAATCACGATCACCGCGAGCACACTGCCAATAGCACTGACCAGATTCGATATCGCCGCCAATCTTTGCAGCCAGAGGCTGTCGATCTGAACCACATCGACTTGGGGTAGTTCTTGTAGCTGCCTTGCAAGTTCATCTACAGCCAAAGGCGAGACATCGGCTGGAGTTAGGACAATTGCTCCTGGCAGTGGGTTGGCAGTCATCTCGATGAGCAAGTCTCCTAGGCCACTAGCTGCGCCGAACTCATCTAGTGCTTGAGAAGGCGAGACATAGATTGCGTATTCAATGTCGCTCCTAGTTAGTAATCCTTCACTAACTTTCTGGCCATCAGCCACTGAAACATTATCCTGTAGATAGAGAGTCACCTGGGCGCTATCTTGAAAACCGGCGAGAAGACTAGCCAGGTTACTGTTTAGGCCGAACAGAAGGGCAGGCAGCAGCAGGGCCACAGCGACTACAAAGAGCGTGACCAGACTAGATGCCGGCGTTTGCAGGAGACGACTAGCGCTGCCTCTTGCGATGCGTCGATGGCGTTTAACCAGATCTACGAATGACTCGGACTGTCCCGCGCGCGTGTTGCGCTTCACTCGAGGTTGATTCGGATTCTCAGTGCGGGGCTTAGTGGCACTCATGCCTGTGGCCTAGGTTTCTGGTCCGCCAGGAGTTTTCCGCCTTCGAGGATTATTGTTCGGCAGTTCAAGCGCTCTATGAGAGCCGCATCATGACTCGCAACCAATAGGCACACACCGACGCTCTGAAACTGTTGGAAGACCTTCATGACCTCTGCTGATAGTCCTGGGTCCAGATTTCCAGTGGGTTCGTCGGCCAGAATAATGCTAGGTCTGTTAACAACGGCGCGCGCGATTCCCACGCGTTGCTGTTCTCCCCCCGAGAGAGCTACGGGAAAGCTTTTTTCTTTCTTCAGCAAGCCAACTTTGTCCAGAGCTGCTCTGACGCGCCGAGCAGCATCACTAGGTTGATAGCCGCAAATTTCCAGGGGAAGCGCAACGTTGTCGTAGACACTGCGATCGTGGAGAAGCTGATGGTCTTGAAAAACAGTACCGATCTGGCGGCGATGGTGAGCAATTTGTTTTGCAGAAACTCGATTTAGATTTACACCGTTTGCGATTAACTGTCCTGAACTAGGTGTTTGGATTGCTAAGATAAGTTTTAACAGTGTGCTCTTGCCGGCTCCAGAGTGTCCGGTAATGAAAGCGAATTCGCCGCGACTAACTTCGAAACTTATATCAGACAATGCTTCCTGACCATTGGCATAACGTTTGCTGACGTTATCAAATTTGATCATGCCACTGGCCTGGTAGATAAAAGTCTAAATTAACAAGGGGCTCATTCAGAGAAAAGAGCATCGACATAATCTTTAGCGTTGAACGGCCTTAGGTCATCTATCTTTTCACCCACACCGATGAAGCGAATGGGAAGGGATAACTTTTTAGCAAGTGCGAATACCACGCCACCCTTCGCGGTTCCATCTAGCTTCGTAAGAGCGATACCACTTAGGGTTGTGGTTTTATGAAAGCTCTCGGCTTGGTTGACTGCGTTCTGGCCGGTAGTTGCATCGAGTACCAATAAGACTTCGTCTGGCAGACGCTCGTCTTGCTTCTTCAATACTCGAACGATTTTCTCTAGTTCGTTCATGAGATTGTCTTTCGTGTGCAAGCGCCCGGCGGTGTCTGCGATTAGCACATCGACATTCTTCGCCTTCGCAGATTGATAGGCATCGAAAATGACTGACGCGCTATCGGCACCGGTGGCCTGCGCGACTACGGGAACTGAGTTCCTCTCGCCCCATACCTGCAATTGCTCCACTGCGGCGGCTCTAAAAGTATCGCCAGCGGCGAGCATGACATTCAATCCCTGCGACTGATAAAGCTTCGCGAGCTTACCAATTGAGGTTGTCTTGCCAACACCATTAACTCCTACCATCAAGATGACAAAAGGCTTGGGTTCCGATTGTATGATAAGGGGTACATCGATCGGGTCTAGAATATCGGTGAGCTCTTGCCGCAGGGCTGTCATGAACTGTTTCGGGTCGGCTAACTGCTTCCGCCCGAGCTGCTTTTTAAGGTTGTCGATAATTTGATCAGTAGCATCGATGCCAATATCTGCAGAGAGTAGCTGCGATTCTATTTCTTCTAGTAGATTGAGGTCGATAGTCTTCTCGCCGAGAACAATTTCGGCCAGTCCAACGCTAATTTTGCTGCGTGTTCGGCTTAAGCCATTCTTCAGGCGCGCAAATATTCCGGCTTCATCCTGATCGGCCGCGCCTTCAACGGTAGCAGGGGGAATGGATTTGACCTCTAAGGCTTCGTTGGGCTTGGGGTCTTCAGGTTTCTTTTTCTTGCCTAGGCCAAACATGATAAGAACACTCAAATAGATACGACTAGAGGGCTGCTATGCTACCACAGCTGGGTGTTTCATCTAATACTACCGTGAGGCCTGAGGTGATAGGCTTACGCTTTGGCTTCGTGGCAGATAAGAACTAGTATGGATAAGATCATAAAACCATGACGCAATTGGCTACTCAAAAAAACAACAGCGTTCGCATCATCGCGGGTGAGTACAGAAGTAGAAAGCTAGGGTTTCCGAACGTGGAGGGATTGCGGCCCACTGCAGATAGGATTCGAGAGACCCTCTTCAATTGGCTGCAAGACAGTATTGCTGGAGAAACATGTCTAGATTTGTTTGCAGGAAGTGGAGCGCTCGGCTTCGAAGCGCTTTCAAGAGGTGCAAGCCAGGTTGATTTTATCGAGCTGAATTCATCGGCAGTAAACTCGATCCGTGACAATATCGACCGATTAGACGCTAAACATGGCAACGTGTATTGTTGCGACGCGCTCGAGTGGCTAGACAGATGTGCGCAAGACTCAAAGCAATATGGCTTGGTGTTTCTCGATCCTCCATTCAAAGGCGAGGCGCTCGCTCGCGTAATCGTAAAACTCGAGAGTGCAAACTTATTAAGAGAGGGCGGGCTTGTGTACATCGAAAAAGACAAGCAATCGATCGATGCTGACTTGCCTAGCAATTGGATTGAAGCGAAAAGTAAGAATGCAGGATTAGTTCAATTCGGTTTGTACAATGTTTTAAGAAGCAGCGAATAAAAATGACAACTGGCACTAGTGAAAATGAATTCATTCCCGCCTGGTGGTTGCCGGAGGGTCATAGTCAAACTCTTTGGAGAAAATTCTCTCCTGCAGAAACGGTTGTGCATAGACGGCAACGAATCGAGCTTGATGACAGTGACTATATTGATCTCGATTGGACGACTCTCGATCCTAAAGAATCCAAAGGCAATACGATCGTATTTTTTCTCCATGGCTTGTGTGGATGTTCAAAGTCGTCTTACATTTTGGCTATGCAGTCCCTGTTGAATGATCAGGGCATCTCCTCCGTCGCGATGAATTTTCGTGGCTGCAGCGGAGAAATGAATAGACTCGCCCGGGCATATCATTCAGGTGTCTCAGAAGACGTTAACGAAGTGTTTAGCAAATTGGCGGATGAATATCCTGTGCACAAATTTGTGTTTGTAGGCTATTCCTTAGGCGCGAATGTACTCTTAAAATGGTTAGGCGAGATTGAATCACACCCCAACATCCGTAAAGCCGTGGCTGTGTCGACTCCATTTGAATTGGAATATTGCTCGCAAGCTATGTTGCAGGGTGTAGGTCGAATATACGGCCAATACTTTGTGAGCCGCCTAGTGAAAGACTTTCAGAACAAGCAACAACATCTGCAGTCGTTTAATCCAGAACAGGCGGCACGTATCGCACAGCTAGGCGATACGTGCAGTATCTCATCCATATGGGAGTTCGATGATCAGATAACCGCGCCGCTTCATGGATTTGAAGGAGCCGAAGATTATTACCGAAAATGCAGCAGCTCTGCTTTTTTAAGCTCAATAGCAGTCGATACATTGCTGATTCAGAGTAAGAACGATCCCATGATTCCTCCCAAATCGATCCCCGATAGAGAGATGCTCTCGCCGTCGGTGCAGATGCAGCTAACTGAGAAGGGGGGTCATGTGGGTTTCGTTTCCTCAAATCCAGATAATTGGCTAGAACAGAGAATATTGAATTTCATGCAGGTGTGAGTGATCATAGGCAGGATCTCTTAGTTTGAGACATAAGCGCGAGATATAAGTTCAAACCAGTGCTGAAAACCAAGGCAACAGAGCCTGCCCACTATAAAAATGAGAATGTTATGAAAATTGCTGTCTACCCGGGAACGTTTAATCCAATCACCAATGGCCATATGGACCTGGCAGAACGAGCTGCTGGTTTATTCGACAAAATCATCGTGGCAGTAGTTGGCAAGAATCAGCAGAAGCAAAATACCTTGCCGTTGGAGCAACGGGTGCAGCTCACTAAAAAAGTTTTGGGTCATCTAGAAAATGTGGAAGTTAGATCATTCGATAGCCTGATAACGCAATTTGTTAAGGAGTGTGATGCCAAAATCATCCTGCGTGGACTGCGCACGGTTGCCGATTTCGAGTACGAGTTTCAGCTAGTTGGCATGAATCGCATTCTGGAGCCGAGTATAGAAACTGTGTTTCTCGCGCCTGCGGAACATCTCTCCTACATCTCATCTACGCTGGTGCGCGAGATCGCAGCCTATGGCGGCGACATCTCTAAGTTTGTCCATCCGGCTGTAGCCGAAGCCATGGCAGATCAGCAAAAGTCTTCGACTTAGCTAATTATTATTTTTGGCATTGGGAGCAGTACACCGTGCTGCGCTGTCCCTGGCGTATCTCTTTCAAAGGACCTTTACACACATGGCAGGGCTCGCCTTTGCGGCCATAGACGTGAAGCGACTGTGCAAAGTATCCGGGCTCCCCGTCGCTGCCTGTGAAGTCCTTGAGTGTTGTGCCGCCGACATCGATCGCTCGCTGCAAAACCTGCTGAATACACTCCACCAGATTCTCGTAGCGTTGCTTCGAAATTTTTCCTGCGCTGCGCTTCGGGCTAATGCCGGAAAGAAAGAGCGATTCATTCGCATAGATATTTCCCACACCAACGACTACTTTGCTATCCATGATGAAAGTCTTAACAGCAACGTTTCTGGTACGACTCTTCTTGAACAGATAGTCGGTATGAAATTCATCACTCAACGGCTCGGGACCGAGTGAGGCCAATAGGGGGTGTGATTCTATCGATTCAGTATCCCACAATATGCAACCGAATCGCCGTGGATCTGTATAGCGCAGTACCTTGTTGTTCGTAAATACGATATCGACATGGTCGTGCTTCGCCGCCGCTCGATTTGTATCAACGATCCTGAGGCTGCCTGACATCCCAAGGTGGATGAGTAAGCATCCTTTCTCGGTAGCGAGCAGCAAATACTTTCCGCGCCGGGAAACTGATTTAATGGTTTCCCCTGGCAGGTCTTTGCTAAGCGCAGGAGAAATTAGCCAACGTAAAGTCTTGCGACGGAGTATGACTTTACTGACCTTCTTATTCTCGATGTGTGGCTCGATGCCGCGACGGGTTGTCTCTACTTCAGGTAATTCCGGCAATTCGCACCTCGGTTGTATGATTGCTAGCAGCTTGCGCAGACTGCTTTATAATCTTTCCCTTAGTTGAAAGGAAGCAGCCATGAGTTCGCAGCAGCAAATGTTACTAGGGATCGATGCGGGTGGAACGTTTACGGATTTTGTCCTGGTGAGGCTTGAGCCGATCGTCAGCGTCAGAGTTTACAAAACCTTATCTACTCCTGACGCACCCGAGCGGGCAATTCTGAATGGCATAAAGGCAATGGGTCTGGAGTCTCATCTGGATGATGGCAGCTTGCAGCTCGTCCACGGGAGCACTGTCGCGACCAACGCCGTTCTCGAAGGCAAGCTTGCGCGGACTGCTTTCATTACCAATTATGGCTTCGCGGACATGTTACAACTCGCGCGACAGACTCGCCCAGAGCTCTATGCATTGGAGACTCCTGCAGTGCCGCCCCCGGTTCCGCGTGAGCTATGTCTCGAGACTGGTGGCAGGGTCGCCGCTGACGGCACTGTTCTCTTGCCGCTTTCCCAAATTGAGCTCGATGAACTGCTTGCTAAAATAGAGTCCCTTGCGCCCGATGCCGTTGCTATCAATTTGCTCTTTTCGTTTCTAGACGACAGCTTTGAGCGCCGCCTTGAATCTGCGATTAAGGCGAAATTTGGCGAGTGCTTCGTTAGTCGCTCCTCCACCGTATTGCCTGAATACAAAGAGTATGAGCGCGGCATAGCGACGTGGCTGAATGCAGCACTGGGCCCGGTTATTAGTGGATATCTCGGGGTGTTACAACGCGAGTTAGGCAATACCTCGCTACAGGTCATGCAGTCCAGTGGCGAGACTATGTCTGCTGGCATGGCCGCACAATCGGCGGTAAATCTTTTGCTGTCCGGCCCCGCAGGCGGACTTACTGCAATAGCCTATCTGGCGAAGCAAGTTGGTAAGTCGAAATTTCTTAGCTTCGACATGGGAGGCACTTCTACGGACGTCGCCCTTTTGGACACAAAGATACGCACCAGCAACGAATCCTCAATTTCGAATTATCCGATTGCCGTGCCCATGGTTGATATGGAGACAATTGGAGCGGGAGGCGGCTCGATCGCCTATGTCGATACCGGAGGAATGCTTCAAGTTGGTCCGCGCTCGGCAGGAGCAGACCCTGGGCCTGCGTGTTACGGCCGCGGCGGCCTTGATGCAACAGTCAGCGATGCGAACGTGGTGCTTGGTCGGCTGCAATCTGATTCCATGCTTGCCGGCGATCTGAAGCTCAGTCTCGAGAGAGCTCAAGCCAGTTTAGAGCCGCTCGCACAGAGAATCGGCCTATCGATAGAGGAAACGGCGCTTGGCATTATTGATATAGCCAATGAGCACATGGCGAAGGCGATAAGGCTTATCTCTGTGAATAAGGGCCATGACGCGAAGGATTTCATACTCGCGAGTTTTGGTGGTGCCGGAGGTTTGCATGTGTGTGCACTTGCTGATGCTATGGCTATGAAGAATGCGCTAGTGCCAGTGCATGGAGGCGTTCTCTCGGCGCTCGGCATGGTGGTAGCCGATCAGGGAAGACAGTTTTCTAAGACACTGAGTCTGGATGCGCAGCCCATTGATGAAACATCCCTAGAAGATCAGTTTGCTCAATTGGAGCAAGGCGGGATGGAGCAATTGGCCTTAGAAGGTCTGCACTCATCGATGCTGGTTTCTAAACGCAGCGCGGACCTGAGATATGAGGGGCAGTCTTACACGCTGAATATCGACTGGCATGCCCTAGCCGGAGTGCTCGATGCTTTTGAGCGACTTCACGAGCAGCGCTACGGATATAGTCATGATGCCCCAATTGAGTTGTTGACGATTCGCGTTAATTTATCGACTGAAAAAGCTCCATTTGCTTTACCGCAACTTATTACACAGGCGCACGGTAATAATATTCGACACTGCAAGGTCTATGGAGAGACAGAGCAGGCAAGGCTATTGGCGCGCGCCGATATGTATTCGGGCGAATCAATTGAGGGTCCTGCAGTTATTACGGAATATTCAGCGACGACGTTCGTAGCCACCAATTGGTCGGTAGCCGTCGATGGTTTTGGTAATCTGCTACTGCAGAAAAAAAGCTGAAGGCGCAACAGTCTCAGCGGCCGTAGCGCAAGTTGCGTTGATAGCATTCTTAGTGCCCCAGAGATGAACTGGTTTGCTCTGAGAAGTCGTATAGATGCAGATACGGCCCATTATTGAGTGGCAGTCATTTACAGGCCAAATTGTCAGGTGATATAACTGAGTAGTTCGCAGGATCGATTCTGCGTATTTCTCCCTAACCGCCGGCAAACGCGCCAGCGATGAATAGGAACAAGGCAATACAGGTATTACCATGAGACGACGCTTTCTTCAGCACATTTACTTTGTATCTGGCTTGGCTCCTGGCTTAATCGCCGTCCTAGCCGGATCATTGGTGCATGCACAAGAAGCGGTGGAGCCTGAAGAGAGCGTTCGCTCGCGATCGCCACTTCTGCATATCGATGCACCGGTCTTCGTTGAGGAGGGAGTGGATCCAGTAATGCCCCTAAGGGCGCCGCTCGCCGACCCAGAGTCCGACCCGGCCTTTAGTCAGCGCTCGGATAGTATCCGGCAATACAACAACACAGTGGCGGATATTGAACTGGATGGAGGCGCCTGGGATCGTGGCCTCGTAGAGGAGCTTGCCTCCCTAGGACGCTTGCAGCAACAGCAGGGCAATCATGTCGGCGCAATTCAGACGTTGGATAGAGCTATCCATGTAAATCGAATCAATTCCGGGCTCTATACCCTTGAGCAAATCCCCGTAGTGGAGCAGCTAATACTCAGCTATATGGCGCTGGGCGATTGGGAAGAGGCTGATACTTACAATAATTATCTCTTCCATGTGCTTTACAAAGCTTATGGCAAGGATGATCCGCGTCTAATACCTGTGTTAGAGCGACTAGCAACCTGGAATATTCAGGCCTTCAAAATTGGTTACGGAAGCTTAATGGGAATCAAGCTGCGACAGTCTCAGATAATGTTTAGCGCGGCGGCACGCATGGTGGACGTGCATTTTGGTAAGGCCGACAAGCGCTTTGTAAATTATCAGAGGAATATCGCAAGTTCGTCCTATTTGGGAGCTAGAAACCCAGATCTGATGGTGGAGATCGGCAGGCCCGAATATAGAGTTATGCAACAGACGCTTGCAGAGAAACTTAATGAACAGCGCCAAGTGCAGTCTCCAGGTTTCCGAACCGGCGAGCGCGCTCTGGTAGAAATAGTGATGTTCTATCAAGAGCAGGGCTATGATGCTTACGCCTTAGCCGAAGCGATTACTCACGTAGGAGATTGGTATCTCATGTTCGGCCAGGACAAGGGTGCCTTGGGAAACTATAAGGTCGCTTGGGACATACTTCAGGAGTTGGAGGACAGTGAAGAGTTAACCCAGAGATTATTCGGCAAGGTAACTCCACTTCCCGCTTTCGGGTCATCCATTGAGACGCCTGATGCGTTCTATAGGAATGGGGCTGGCACCGAAGCATTGAGTTTCGATTATGCTGATTTGACCTTTGATGTAACGGTAAAAGGCTTAGCTAGAAATGTAAAAAGTATCTCAGAGGAAACCGAGGACAATCAGGCGCAGCTTAGCAAATTGCGCAGTTCAGTTCGCTCTATGCGGTTTCGGCCGCTGCTCAATGATGGCGAGCCGCAATACTCTTTTGATAACCAGTTTAGGTACCGGTATTGGTACTAATTTATTAAGCGAACAGGTAGCATCAAGCCAATAATCGGCAGAAATAGCGGGCTTGCGGCGTAGTCGTTAAGCTATGGTTAAGGCGCTTAAGACTATTAATAGTGTTTATTTCGTCGGTATTATGAATTTTATATCTAACCAGATAATCAGTTTAAATCCCATGAAAAGCAGCTAAAAGGCATTAAAATTCGAAAACCGGGCCATTACTGGAGCTCGAGAACAGGAATACAAAGTATGGAACCCATGCAACTGAGGAACTACAAGGGCAAGCAGCATTTGCCCCTATCGCCTCTATCACGACTTATAGCTCTAGCGGCTCTGAGCCTTAGCTTAGTGGCATGTCAGTCTAGTAGCTCGAGCTCGAGCAGTTCACCATCTATGCCTTCGTCCTCTTCAAGTTCAAGTAGTTCGCCTCCATCGAGTCCTAGTTCTAGTAGCTCTTCGAGTTCTAGCCAGAGTCAGAGCAGCGGTCAAAGCCAGAGCGCACCAGGCGCTCCTCCCAGTCAGAGTGGGCAGCAATCTAGTCAGAGCAGTGCTGCAGGCAGTCAGTCGTCAGTGAATTCAAGCAGTGCGGGTCAGCAACCCGGGCAAGAAAGCAGAGATGGATCAAGCCCCGGATCACAGGGTGCGCAGCAGGGTAGTCAATCGACAGGCAGCGCAGCAGGATCGACGCCAGCAGGCACATTAGGTAACAGTCCTGGTCAGGGGGCGGGTTCTCAGGCTCGATTGCCAGGGGCGGGAAGTCAGTCCGGTAGCGCCGGCAGAGATGGATCTACTGGCGATCTCGGAGGTGGTAAAAGCCAATCTTCTGGCGGCGGTTTAGGCCGCCCAAGTGGAGATTACAGCCTAGATACGTTACCAGATGGCATATTAAGTGGGAGAACAGGTGCTGGCACAGGCGGCGAAGACTCGAATGGGCAGGCTAATTCGGGAGATGGAGATGGAGTTGCGCAAGCTACTGGTAATGGTGCGATGACCGCTGAAGAGCGCGCAGAGGTATTGGATGAACAGCTACGCCGCGGCT
>JAPKAI010000011.1 GCA_028825335.1 Gammaproteobacteria bacterium
TGCGCGATGTGGTGTTGATTCCTGAGATTGGTCATTGGGTTCAGCAGGAAGCGCCTGCTGAGACCAACGCTGCCATGATGGAGTTTCTCAACTCACTATAAATAGTGCGGGTTTATTCGATTCTTACGGGCAAGAGCAGATCGCTGCCAGCTGGTCGTTGCACATCGAAGGCTTTTAGGGTGATTGCCACGAAGCTGTAGTAACCGATTAGACCGCTCAGATCCATCACGCCTTGTTCACCGAAAATGTCGATAGCTCGAGCAAAGGTTTCCGAACTCACTCTTTCCTCGCTGATTACCTCGCGCGCGAATTTTACAATTACCTGTTCTGTTTCCCCAAAGCCTGCTATGGCTTGATTGTCTTCGACGGATCTTCTGAAGCGTACAATATCGATAATGCTCTGCTCTAACCCTGCTGCTATCGCTAATGGTTCATGTGCTGTGTATTCATATTGATTGTTGATCTCACGCGCCGTGGAGATGATCGCTAGCTCTGTTAGGCGCTGATCGCGGTCGGACTCATAACGGACTCGCAGGCGTACGTCGAACATTGCCTGCGCTAATTCTGGGCTATTCATCCAGGCGCCTATCGGCCCGCGTAGTCCAGATCCGTATCCCGTGCCGGGGCTGACATAGGTATCGAAGGCTTCCCTGCCAGCAGCATCCAAATCAGCTCTTTGAACCTGGGGCAGTCTGGCCAGTGAGTCCAAATGAACGTCGTCAGGAAAGTCAGCTGCGCTGAGCGAGGTTGGCATAGTAAAGCCGGCCTCGGCAGCTATGAGCGTGGTTAAGGGCGCGATAGGAGTCGCGATAATGGTTAGTAGCAGGAGGCTCAATAAATTTCGACTCATGGGAATAGGCCTTGGTTGTAAGTGTGATAGGAAAAGCATAGAAGAAGCATAGCCTATGTATATGGTTGGTCGCGACAGCAATCGGGGCAATTTTCTCCAATAGAAGTACTTTCTAGAGAGGGCCAGTCGAGGCCATGTAAAAACCCTGAAATTGACACTGAAGCTTACGCGTTAAAACCCCTTTCATTCGAGGAGCGGGTCTATTAGTCTCTGTCGACGAATACTGGATCAAGCAGTGCGCTAGCACTGCAATGGAATCAAATTATATGCCGTCGTCTAACTCTCGTACCTTATCCTTCAAAATTTCAAGTAATGTAACTTGGCTCGCGCGCTCATTGGCTGTGATGCTCTCAGTATTCGCCATTAGTCAGTCAGCTCAAGCGGCGGATGAGGCTCTGAAGAGCGATATTGACGCCTACTACGAATCACACCTTTCCGAATTGTTTCTCTGGTTTCATCAGAATCCTGAACTGGGTTTTCTCGAGCAGGAGACGGCAGCTCGGCTTGCGGCTGAACTTCGAGGTTTGGGTATCGAGGTAACTGAGGGAGTGGGGGGAACTGGTTTGGTTGGCATGATTCGTAATGGGTTGGGACCTCTTGTATTGGTGCGCGCCGACATGGATGGCTTGCCCATTTTAGAAGATAGCGGGCTTAGCTATGCGTCGCGAAACCGGCAGATAAACATGAGCGGTGAAGATGTGCCGGTCATGCACGCCTGCGGCCACGATATGCATATGGCCAGCCTTGTTGGCACGGCAAAGATGCTGATGGATAACATGGACAAGTGGAGCGGGACCGTGATGTTGGTCGGACAGCCTGCAGAAGAAATCATCAATGGCGCGAAGGCGATGCTGGAAGATGGCCTTTATCAGCGATTCGGCGTGCCTGACTATGCGATAGGTTTACATGTGAGTTCGGGCGCGCCTTCGGGGCTAGTCACAGTGCGGGAAGGCATCGTGCAGTCCAGTTCAGACAGCGTGGATATTAAGGTGAGAGGCATCGGCGGTCACGGAGCTTATCCTCATCAGACCATCGATCCGATCTATGTGTCTTCTCAATTGGTGATCGCCTTGCAGGGCATAATTAGTCGCCAGATCAATCCTCTCGCTCCGGCAGTAATTACCGTAGGTTCGTTTCAGGGCGGCAGTAAGCACAATATAATTTCAAATGAGGTGGACCTGCAATTGACTGTGCGTGCGGACTCAGAGGAAACCAGAAACGAGGTGCTTGCAAGAATTCGCGATATGGCGGCCAATATCGGTAGGCTCAATGGTCTGCCAGATGACTTGCTGCCGGTGGTTAGGATGGGATTCGAAAGCACGCCGACCAATGTCAATAATAGCGATGCAGTAAATAAGGTGCTGCCGGCGTGGGAAGAGCAGCTGGGTTACGATCCGCTCTTGACCTCGCAACGTCCCGGTATGGGAGCGGAGGATTTTGCTTACTTCACGCAGACCGAGCATAAGGTGCCTGGTGTATTCTTTTCTGTCGGCGGCACGCCGCCTGACCTGATGCGCCAGATAATTGCGGGCAGTATTAACGCGCCACCGCATCATTCTGCTTTCTTTCGTATCGATCCTAATTCAGTCAAGGCTGGAGTCGAAGCGATGTACACGGCAGCTGTGGAGTTGCTGAATAATCCCTGAGGATCTTTGTTAGTTTCAAATAAAAAATAGCGAGCTCTTAGCCTAAAAGGAATAATGATGGACACCCTAGTTTGTAACCCCAAAATCGGACTCGCTGCTGGGTTGTTGTTTTCTGTTTTCTTTTCTGGGATTGGATATGCGGCCGATGCGCCGGCGTCCAGCACTTTTACTGAGGCGCAGTTCGAATCAGGAGAGGCTTTGTATCAACAACGATGTTCGCTCTGTCATGGTGTGGATCTGGATAGTGCGGCGGCCCCGGAATTAGTCGGCGCGACCTTTCGTAAGAGTTGGTCTCGGCTAGGGGCTAGTGTTGGCGAGTTATTTAACCTTATTGTCACATCTATGCCGCCGAGTCAGCCGGGCAGTCTGAGCGACGCGCAGGGGTTAGATGTCCTTGCTTTTATCCTCGGCAGCAACAATGTATTGCAAGGCAGTGAAGAGTTAAAGGATGACTACGGCTACCTAAGTGCTATACCTCTTTCAAGGGGTGACGAAGTGTTGGATAGCGCAGCGACTTTTATCGAAGGTGTGTACGGAATCGAACCGAGCGGCACTGGGCCATCGTTCGACGAGTTGCTGGCGGCTGCAGATAACTCGCAGGACTGGCTCTATCACAATCAGAATTATCAGGGTACGCGTTATTCCGAGTTAGTCGAGATCGACACGTCCAACGCAAATAATCTACAACAAGTCTGCGCCTATCAACTGAATACCAATGCGACTATGCAAAACGGTCCCATCGTCTATCAGGGCACGATGTATGTGACCAATGCGACCCATACGGCAGCTATTAATGCCGCCACTTGTCAGAAGATATGGACTTACGATTGGGAGCCCAAGGACCGCATGGTATGGGGAAACAACCGTGGCGTCGCGATCAGGGATGGCTACGTAGTTCGAGGCACAGCGGATGGTTATCTACTGGCCCTCGATTCGGCCAATGGGAATCTTCTGTGGGCGCGACAGGTCGCCGATCCTTGGTTGGGTGAAACATTTACCATGCCGCCGATGATCTATGAAGACATGATACTGATCGGTCCGGCGGGTAGTGAGAACGCGATTTCGGGCTGGGTCGGTGCTTTCTCAATTCACGATGGTGAAGAGCTTTGGAAATTCCAAACCGTACCGGAGGCAGCTGCAGGCGGCGGAGAGACTTGGGGTAACCCGGAGAACATCCCACTCGGTGGCGGTGCTGTCTGGACACCTTTAAGCATGGATATGGAGCTAGGCGAGCTATACGCGGCGGTTACCAATCCTGCGCCAGATTTGCCTGCTTATCTGCGTCCAGGGGAAAATCTCTACACCAATAACATTGTCGCGCTCGACGTGCACACGGGCGAGCTTAACTGGCATAAGGCACTCGTGCCAAATGACGATCACGACTGGGATTTGACTCAAGTTAGTCCGGTATTGAAGGCGGGACGCAATAACGTGTCTCGTGACTTCGTTGCGACTGTAGGCAAGGACGGGATCCTACGCGGCCTGGACAAGCAGACGCACGAGATTCTGTATGAGACTCCTGTTACTACGATACTAAATGCTGAAGTGCCCGTAACTCAAGAAGGTGTCTTCGCCTGTCCTGGTGTCTACGGAGGCGTGCTTTGGAGTGGGCCTGCTTATCACCCAGGTGAGAAATTATTGATAACACCATCGATAGACTACTGTGCGCGGTTCACGGCGGCAGAGGATGTGGAATACATTCCGGGTCAGTTATTTATGGGAGGGAGCGTGCTCCCAGATGAGGGAGTGCAGACGGGTTGGCTCACTGCGATAGACGCAGAGTCAGGAGACGTTAAGTGGCGTTATCATTCGCCTACTCCTATGGTATCGGGTGTAACAACAACGGCTGGCGGCTTGGTGATAAGTGGCGAGCTTACTGGCAACCTTCTGCTAATGGATGCCGGCTCGGGAGACATCTTACATAGCGTCAATACTGGTGCTCCAGTGGGTGGTGGTATTGTGACCTATGAGGTTGAAGGGAGGCAGTACATAGCCACTAATTCTGGCAATGCGATGCTAACTTTTAGAACTGGCACGGAGTCGCAACGAACCGGGAGCATTATTGTCTATGCCTTGCCCAAAGAATAATTGGTAGGCCCTAACTGATCTTTGGGCTATTTGTATTAATAGCCCTTGCGCGATCATAAGACTAGACGACTCGTTTCTCTCTCAGCTCTGCGATTTCACTTTCGCTATAGCCAAGCTCCTGCATGATTTCGTCAGTGTGCTCGCCGAGTGTGGGCGGGCGCGTGCGGATTTCGCCCGGTGTTTCCGATAGCTCGACAGGTGTCTTCATCAATGGGGCTGGCTTGTCCAGACCAGGATATTCCACGAGTTGGAACAAGCCCTTCGCGGCAACATGCGGGTCATCTAGCACTTCCTGAGGCGAGAGTACTGGGCCTGCTGGCAATCTTGCTGCTTCCATTTCTGCGAGTACTTCCTTCGAAGTTCTCTGGGCACACCAGGCCGCGGTTCTTTCGCTGATCAATTCGCCGTTGTCGCCTCGAGAAATGTCGTCCTTAAAGCGCGGATCAGTTATCCAATGGTCTTCGCCCATTAGATCGGTCCAGCGTTTAAATAAAGGTCCACCAACTGACTGCACTAATACCCAGCCATCTCTCGTCTTGAAAGTGTCGGCAGGCCCTGAGGTCTGCGAGCGGTTGAGGGTTGCCACGCGATTAAGCTGAATGGCATTCTGCTCGATAGCGGTGCCGTTCATCATAGTAAGTGCGGTGTTAAAAAGAGAGCCCTCTACCATCTGACCTTTACCGGTCTTCTGCCTCTCGAACAAGGCAGCCATAGTGCCGAAAGCCGATAAGCTGGCAGTGCCGAAATCGATATACGGGGGGTAGGCCTTGACCGGCTGGTCTGGTGTGCCTGACATATACATGGCGCCCGACATGGCCTGACCTAGGCCGTCGAAGCCGACGCGGTTTGCATAGGGGCCGCCGCGGCCGAAGGCAGAGACTGTAGTGAGGATAATATCTGGCTTGGTAGCCTTGAGGCTCTCGTAATCAAGGCCCATCGCCTCGAGTGTGTCCGGTGGAAGGTTCGCAATGACCACGTCGGCGGTCTTCACCAGCTTTTTGACGATTTCGCGTCCCTCGGGCTTCATCGGATTGAGTGTCAGGCACTTTTTATTGCGTGCCAGCTGCATGAATAGGCTTCCGTCGCCCTTATCGCTGATCGGGGACAGGAACCGATCCTCACTGCCATCGATCTTTTCAATTCGAATAACTTCGGCCCCCATATCCCCTAAGAGCGTGCCACAGTAGGGCCCTGCGATGTAACGACCAAAATCTAGTACCCGAATTCCTTTTAAAACCTGCGTCATACTTTGCTTCCATTATGTGAGAATGTTCTTAAATTTGAGCTGAAATATTAACATAAGCAACTAATTTATAGAGATATTTACCTGTAGATAAATTTTACACCCATGCTTATTTTTGTGAGGTGGTTAACGTATTTCGTCACGCTACTTCTGCATACTCTCTGTTAAATGAGATGCCAACCACATTGAGACTAAAATGTTCTAAAGATTTTAGTCACGTGCTTTAACAGACTGTACTGCAAGAGAATTTACGTGATGACTTTGGCTGAAAATAAGAACGTATCGAAACAAGGTCTGAATGAGCTAACTTCTATTTTGAAAAAGCCCTATCAAGATGCCTGTAATGTCTGTAAAGGCGCCGGCAAGGTTACTGACAGCAGCTTTTCCCCCAAGTGCAAAGGCAGCGGGAAGAGTCTGTTAAGGCTACTCTGAAGCTCTCATAGCAGATTGAATCCACAAGCCCGGGGCATTTCACAAGCTGCCGGGCTTCTTGTTTGCCGCACAGTGCTGATTTACAATCCCAATATTCTCCGCTCTGCGGACACGCTCCTGTTTCTGAGGCTAGTCGGCCCAGTACAGTAAAATACAAAGGTCAGCCCATGATTTCAGCTAGACAGTTACGACTCGGCATACTGCCTATTCTCGCCTCGACCCTTTTCTACATCACGCCCGTGCAAGCGGCCGAGTTTCCGGGGTATGAAGTAGCCCCAGAGCGCAGAACGACGGGTATTGGTAAGTTCTACATGGGTCGTGAAATTTCTTTCGTGATGGGGCATCAGGCTGCAGGTTGGCTGAACCGTCCGGGTCGTATTCAGGAAGAGATGCCTGATGAGGTAGTCGCGAACATGGGCTTGGATCCAGATCACGTGGTTGCTGATATCGGCGCTGGCTCAGGCTATTTCTCTTTTAGGATCGCGAAACTGGTACCCGAAGGCAAGGTGCTGGCGGTGGATATTCAACCGGAGATGCTGGCAATCATAGACCAGCGCAAGGCTGCGGACGGCGTGACTAATATCGAAGGTGTTATGGGCACGGTGGATGATCCAAACTTGCCACCTAATTCTATCGATGCTGCAATCATGGTCGATGCCTATCACGAGTTCGATCACCCCTTCGAGATGATAAATGGGATCAACGAAGCGCTTAGAGTTGGAGGTCGCATATTCCTGCTGGAATACCGCGGTGAAGACGACTCGGTGCCTATTCGGCCGTTGCACAAGATGACAGAAGAGCAGGTAGTAAAAGAAATGGGTGTTTTCGGTCTGGAATGGACTGACACGCTAGGCTTTCTGCCTTGGCAGCACATGATGGTATTTACCAAGGTTGCTGCTAATTAACGAGTACATCGTAACGCGCTGCTCGCCTGGCTAGCGGCGTTAGCTTCAAAACTCCCTTTTGATCTTACGAATCTCTCGTTCTGGTTTCCCACTCTTGCAGGGCCTGCATCCAAACTGTCTGTGAGCGGCATCTTTGACTTAGAGATAAGTTTTTTGCCAAGTTTTGTAACACTGATGCAATCATTTATCAGTAGCCTGGCTACTTTGATCAGAAATACACAGAAACCGCCACCATCTAACGTATGGAGGGTGGGAAATATGGCAAATCATAGATACACACAGATAACTGTACCGATGGATAGGTATGTAAGAAGTCTTACCCCTAGGGCAAAGGTTTGGGTGAGCGTACTGGAAGGCAGTCTAGTACTGGTTCTGTTCACATCGTTGGTTTTCTATGTGCACTGATCCTGCTCAGTAGACATTAAGTAGGAAAACATTTCGAAAAAAGGCAGCGATGCTGTCTTTTTTTTTCGAACCAATTTTGAGGGTAGAGTGCCCTAAAATGTCTGTCTAATTTTTAAGGCATACTTTACGCCGGTGCCGTTACAGGAGTCTTCAACTTCTTCTACAATTCCGGCGGCAGTCGTACCAACAAAGCGAACCCTTTCTCTGCAGCGGATTTGGTTGTTGGCGTTCTGTATGTCGAAGCGAAAAGTGACTCCGTTGAAGGCTTGTTTTTCGGCGAAGAAGTTTAGGCCATATTCGCCAATATCGGTCTCTGTATCGTTGATGTCTATTTGCGTCAGCCCACTCCCGTCGCGTGCGAAATTAAAGTAGCTGAAGCCATAACTAAAATTGTATTCAGTAATGTCGTGTCGAAAATTAGCTCGCCCGAACCAGCGACCGTTTCTACGTAGGCGCCGCTGTGTGCCGAGGAAGGGGTCTGTTACCTGCGAGTCTTGTAGGCTCAATCCGAGTGTGAGCAGGGCGTTAGGAACGCCGAGGTAGCCCAGACGTGTGCTCGCATCGAAGTTAGCACCATAGCGTTTACCGTCTCCAATATTGCCCCTTGCCGACTGTAGGTCGGTAGCGCTGGGAGAAATATCAATGCGATCGATAACATCGGTCAAGTCTCGGTAATAGAGTTCGGTATTGAGTACGCCAATACTATTGGGTAGGCGATACTCCAAATTCATTTCATAGTTCCAAGCCTGCTCCTGCGCAATTTCGGGATTGCCAGCCTGTGTATTTTGATCGTCATCTGAGTTGTCGGTGCTGGCGCTGAAATCGTAGAAGCTCAATTGTGAAACAGTCTTCTCAATTGTCGTGCGAAGTTGCAGGGATTGAGTGATGTCGAAGCGGTAGTCGAGTTTGGGGCGCACAAAAGAAAAATCTCTTTCGTTGGTGACGTCTCCGGCCTGGGTAATCGTTGACGTCTCATAGATCAATGAGCTTTCTAAGGACATGCGGGCGTTGATTTGCCAATTGTGGATGGCAAAGTTCTCGAATCGTACTTCCTCTACTGTGGAGCTCGCATTGTTGACGGATTGTGGTACGAGTCCACCGTGGGCGACTGAGGTGATGCCTGTGCCTGGCAAGCCCAAGCGAAGGTCTGAGTCGCGTATTGTCTGGGCGCCCTCGAAACCAATTTCCATTCCTTGGTTACTGCCTAGATCAAACGTATAGGAGGTGCGACCTATACGTTCGCGGTCGCGGCCGGCAGAGAACAGGAAGAGATCCTTTTCTTCTGAGTCGGCAAATACGTCGAAGCGATCTCGTGTATAGGTAAAGTTTCTATCGTTCACAATAAATAGGAAGCGGTACTTACTGCCACTGTCGAAGCTGTATTCGTAGTCGCCACCGATCTCCCAATTGTTACGTTCGCGTATCTCGTTTTCGTGTTCTTTGGTCGTGATCAAGGTGCCGGTGGTATAGTCGTTGATGGTTCGCGTTATATCTGTTGGCGGATTGTTCTCTGCGAAGAGGCCATTGAATTGCACCATGCTCTTCTCAAACTGGTAGCCAAGATTGAAGCTGGTCTCGTACTCAGTTTGATTGCGCAAATTGTCCTGGGATCGGGTCTCCAGTAACTCGCCATCTGGATCAACGCTAAATTCATTGGTAAACCGGTTCTCGTAACGCGGTTCGGCTTCGATATGGAATAGGTAGTTAAATGCGCCATTCTGACCGGTATAAGAAAGCTTAGCGCCTGGATCGACTGTGCCGTCGTGGAGGCGGTCCATATTGAGCTCGGCGGAGATGCTGGAGCGCGACTGCGCATCGAGTAGTACGACGTTAACGACCTGACCGCCGCCACGTATATCCATATCGTCGGAGGTGCCACGTATAATTTCAATGTAGTCGACCTGATCGGCAGCGATACGGCTCAACTGACTGCGTCCCTCATTGTTTTTGCCGGTCGTGCGTTGACCGTTGATGAGAATTTCGCCTTCGCCGGAACCTAGGCCGCGACTTTTGCCGCGATTATTCCTGTTGCCGTTTAGTGCAAGACTGATTCCAGGAATGCGATCGATCATGTCGTTGACGGACACTGGAGAATATTGAGTAAAGAAACCTGCCTCATACACTACTGTAGATTCGTCGATGGCCTGTGGCTCGACTTGCTGCGCAAAGCCTTGATTCGCTCCTGCTATAGTGAGGCCAAGAAGGCTAAGTCTGATAAGTTTTTCAGGCAGAGAAAGACGCCGTGTCATTGTAATATTCCATAAGTCTATCGGGTTTCACGCCAAATCTTTCTGTCCAGAATAACTCTGGTGATCAACTAGCCGGTTCGAGGTATTAGAAAGTCTTTGAATAGATCGTAGTTACTGCTCTAACGGGGCTAGATTATACTGATGGGGAATCTGCAATACTGTGACAAATTGTGCAATAAAGGTTGTAAAAGTGCCATATTTCAGCGTTTTTCGAGGAGTTTTACACTCGCCAAGTGAATGGCTATCGACCTTGTTCCCAAGAGCTTTAGTAGATTGCCATAACAATCTGCTAGTTTGAGTTTTTGCCCAGATTTTTAAAAAGTACCGCGTATCTTGATAGCGTACTTCTCACCCGTGTGGCTGCATGAATCTTCTATCTCGCTTAGTACACCCGATGCGATCGTACCATCGTTATAACGAAGGCGAACACGACAGCGCTCACTCTCATGGGGGTTGGTTGCTTCGAATCGCAAAGTCATCCCTTCCCAGCCTTGATACTCTAAGAACAAGATCGAGAACGCGTCTGAGTTATAGGATTCGATTCTGTCGATGTCGAACACCTTTCGGCCGTCCAGGATGCTGTTATTGTAGGTAAACCCGTAGTTTATATCTCGTGCTGGCATGTCGTGCCTGAACCCTAGACTGTAGCTACCTCTGCCCTGACGATTGAGGCGCCTATCGATGCCAAGGAAAGGGTCGGTAACGCTTGAGCTTTCTAGATCTAGTCCGGCAGTAACCAATATTCCGGGTTGGTCTATAACACTCAATCTAAGACTACCGTTAAGACTTAGTCCGTAGCGCTCACCGTCACCGATATTACCGTTGGCAGACTGAATAGTTGTCAGTGTTGAAACATCGACCCGATCGATTACGTCTTCGAGGTCGTGGTAGTAGATGTTCGAGCTTACAACACCGTTGTCGTCGTTGAAGCGGTACTCCAGATTCAGATCGTAACGCCAGGACTGCTCCTGTCGCAATTCAGGATTTCCAGCGATCGTATTCTGGTCGTCATCGCCTGAGTTGGTGTTTGCGGTGAAGTCATTAAAGCTTAACTGCGAGACATCTCTCTCTACGGTCGCGCGCAATTGTAGCGATGGTGTTATATCGAAGCGGTAGTCTACCTTCGGCCTGATGAAATCGAAGTCGCGTTTTTTGCTCACATCTCCAGATTGCGAAATCTCTGAAGTCTCCAGAATCAAAGTACTCTCAAACGACATGCGGTTATTGATTTGCCAGTTATGAATGATGAACGATTCGTCGCGAAGCTCTTCTACCGTTGCACTCGCATTGTTTACTTCCGGCAGTCCGCCAAAGAGCTGAGATGCAATTCCGGAACCGGACAACAAGCCCAGTTGTAGAGAAGAATCGAGAATCGTTTCTGCTCGCTCTATGCCAAATTCTAAATTCTGGCTGCCAGCAAAGGCGATGGAGTAGGAGCTGCGAATAATTCGCTCTTGATAGCGGTTGAAGTTCGAGAGGAATAAATCTTTCTCGCGAGTCGTGGCGCCAATATCGAAGCGCTCGCGCAGGCTGTCGTCTTCTTTCTTGTTTACGATGAAGAGGGTTTTCCAACGCGCATTGTTGGCGAAGGTGTGCTCGTAGTCACCGCCGATCTCCCAGAATTCACTGGTATTATTGGTGTCATCGAATTGCACCGTGTCTTTTCTGGGCACGCCCACAAAGTTAAAGATTGTTCTTTCATCGGTAAAAGGAGCATCTCTGTCTTCATATTGTGCGTTGATATGGGAAATATCGTTTTCACCGAATTCGTAGCCGAGATTCGCGCTGAACACTAATGGCTGCAAATCAGTGGTTGTAACTCGGCTGATATTGTCGTTTGGAGTTCCGTCGGCCAAGAAGCTATTTTCAAATCCTTTGCGTCTTTCCCATCGGGGCTCGGATTCGGCGCTAAAAAGATAGTCCAATGCGCCGCGCTGTCCCGTGAGTGAAACCTTCCCGCCGGGTTTTAACTCGCCGTCATGAAGATAGTCGGCATTGATCTCGTAGGCGATCGAGGAACTGCTTTCGGCTTCCAGTAGTACGATATTGATGACCTGGCTGCCCCCGCGAACATCGAGTTCGCCGGAGGTGCCACGGATGATCTCGATATATTGAACTTGATTTGCCGGAATCCGGCTGAGTTGGCTATTACCTTCGTTTTCCTTACCGGTCGTGCGTCGACCGTTGATTAGAATCTGGTCACCGCCAAGGCCTAAACCTCGTCGACTAGAGCCGCTAGAGCTGCCGGGGCCGCCATTTCCTCCGCCAGCATCACCGCGTGCCACGCTGATGCCAGGAATGCGATCGAGCATATCGTTTACCGAGAAGGGCTCGTATTGAGCGAAGAATTCCGCGGGGTAGGTGACAGTTGAGTCGTTAGTCGTGGGCTCTTGTGCTAGCGCGGATGTGGAGAATATAGCGCCGCTTAGTAGAAGAATGAGTGAAAGAACACGATTCGAGGCTGAACTACAGCACATACAAGACTCCGAGGGATATTTTTACTAACTCTGAATGTCGAATTGCGCAGAATTAGCCACGCGAAATTGGGCGTAAGTATGCACATAATCGACAAGTTAAAGAATCGGCTATGTGGTCTTGTTTGTGACATTTTGTAATGTGCCCAGATAAGTCCTGCTTTGCGCTTGTTCCGGGAATTGAGGATAATGGCCCCCTGCGAACGAAGCGGGTCCCAGAAGGAATACTGGAGCCTGCCGAAAAATCTAAATAGCTTGGATAGGTCTTTAGGTAGACCAGAGGTTTTAAATGCAACGTGAATCCATGGAAGTCGATGTAGTCATTGTAGGTGGTGGGCCAGCAGGATTGTCCACGGCGTGTCGGCTTTTGCAGATGGCGAAGGAAGCGGAGACTGAACTTTCGGTCTGCGTACTCGAGAAGGGCTCAGAGGTAGGAGCGCATATCCTGTCGGGCGCGGTATTCGAACCTTCGGCATTGAATGAATTGTTTCCAGATTGGCAGGAAAGGGGAGCTCCTTTAAATACGGCGGTAACAGGAGACGATGTCTACTATTTACCCTCTGCTGAGAAGTCCTTCAAGTTCCCGGGACTATTGGTTCCGAGGTCGATGCACAACGATGGGAACTACATTATTTCTTTAGGCAGTCTCTGCCGCTGGCTGGCCGAACAGGCGATGGAGCTAGGCGCGGAAGTCTTTCCCGGCTTTGCGGCCGCTGAAATTCTCTACAATGAAGATGGCAGTGTTAAAGGAGTTGCGACTGGAGACATGGGCGTCGATGCTAATGGTGATCAGAAGGCTTCCTTTGAGCCCGGATTCGAGTTCCATGCAAAGTACACGATACTGGCCGAGGGCTGTCGGGGTCACTTGGGTAAGGAATTAATCAGTAAATTTCAACTCGACCAAGATAGCGACCCGCAGCACTATGGCCTTGGCCTCAAGGAGGTTTGGGAAATTCCGCAGGAGCAGCATAAGGAAGGCCTAGCTGTGCATACGGCAGGCTATCCTATGATCAAGGATAGTTTTGCTGCGACTAGTGGCGGATTCCTTTATCACCTAGAAGGCAATCAGGTATCCCTGGGTCTCATCGTGGACCTCGGATATAAAAATCCACACATTAGCCCCTTCGATGAGTTTCAGAAATTCAAGCAGCACCCAACCATCAAGCAATATATAAAAGGTGGCAAGAGGTTAAGCTATGGCGCTAGAGCGCTGATAAAAGGTGGCCTAAACTCGTTGCCTAAGATGACATTCCCCGGTGGGCTGCTTATCGGTTGCGACGCGGGTACGATGAACGCCGCTAAGCTAAAAGGCAGTCATACCGCCATGAAGTCCGGGATCATCGCGGCAGAAACCTTGTTCGAGGCGCTGAGCGCCGAATCGTCAGAGAAGGAGCTGGTTGATTACACGGTGCGTTTCGCAAATTCCGAGCTTTTCGATGAGTTGCACAAAACTCGAAACTTTAGCTCGGGCTTTCACAAGTTCGGTTTTTGGCTGGGCAGTGCACTAACTTTTATTGAGCAGAATATTTTCTTCGGCAAGTTCCCGCTCACATTTCATGATAAGTCACATGACTATGCGCAGATGACACCGGCGGCAGAGAGCCCAAAAATTTCTTACCCCAAAGCCGATGGTAAGATTAGTTTCGATAAGTTGTCTTCGGTATTTCTATCGAATACGAATCACGCCGAAGACCAACCCTGCCATCTGCAGTTGAAAGACTCGGCTATCCCCATCGGGCACAACTTACCGCTCTATGATGAGCCGGCTCAGCGCTATTGCCCTGCAGGTGTGTATGAGGTTGTTGAAGAGGAAGGTGGGAGTAAGAGATTTCAGATTAACGGCCAGAACTGCGTGCATTGTAAGACCTGTGATATCAAGGATCCTTCGCAGAATATCCATTGGGTAGTTCCGGAAGGCAGTGGTGGGCCGAATTATCCAGCCATGTAGCCCTCTCATAGAGGGCCTGGGGCGGGCTTGTGGTTTTCCTTTAAGCCCTGAGCTTTGACATGCTAGAGTAATATGCTGGAATTCTCCTCGTTAGTCCGGTGAATTAGCATGTTTCGTCAACTATCAGTAATCCCTCCAAGTTTACTGTTGGTGCTGTCGTTGCTCTCATCCTCGAGCTCTGCACAAGAGCAGATACTCAGAGATCGCTGGATCGAAGTACGCAGTGATAATTTTCATATCTACAGCCAGAAATCTTCTAGGCAAACGAATCAATTTTCACAAGGTAGTATGGAATTTGACGCAGAAGATTTCAACGAGGCGCGCAAGTCATTTCAAAGAGCAGGAAGTCTAAAAGAAGAACAGCCGGATTTTTACTACGCGCTTGCTGGTACTTATTTGCGATTGGGGAATGAGCCTGAGGCGCGGTGTTGGGCGGATACGGCTGGGAGAATTTTGTCATTGCATGACAATATCTATCAACCGGGTAATAACAAGGTAAAGGTTATTGATTCGTCTACTATCCTGCGCGACTCAAGCCCCGGCTTTAGTGTATTCGCACAGGGATCTAGAAAAAGCCGCAACTAGGTGCTGTCCAGACTGCTGCTGATTTTTAGTTCAAGTCAGCGTCTTGCCAGTAACGCGTGCCCTTGATAGTGGCTTGAAGAGCTAGGCCACTTTGAGTCAATTGATATACCGTCACATTATCTAGGATCGCTTCTCCACTTACAGAGCCGCCTAAATCTCCTGCCTTTGCCGCCGCATCTGCCTGTCCACCAATCGATATGCCTACATCCATGAAGCGTTCCAGTGCGTCATTATTGTGGAAGACGAAGATGGCGCGAAAGTCTTTCACGCCTGCACCTATGCCGATGCCAACTTCACCCATGCGCATATAAGTGTCGCTACCGTTGGATCGAACTATGCCAATACCCCCACCAAAACTGGCTAAGATAAGATTTATATTGGCGTTGGAAAATACCGCATAGCCACTCGCACTTGCTATCTGTGCTCTTGTGTCGGGCTTGACTGAATAGAGTTGTGTGAGTACTTCCTGGCGCATGTCTTGAATAGCCTGCCTACGTTCGATAGGTGTTCCTCGCGTCAAGCCTGTAGCCGTGCAAGAGGCTAGAAATAGCAGTAGCAATATGCAGGTGATGAGTCCAGCTGGCATAGTGCCTGTCTTAATATTCATGCTCGCTTCTCCAGCATAGAATTTAGTTAATTTCACTCGTAAATATGTATCCCTCGACAAGTTTCTTAACTTCGTCAATCTTAGTCTTGTCGGCTACATCGATACTGAGAACCAGTCCTCGCTTCTTCTGAATTTCACTCGTAATAGTCACATCTAGCGATTTTTTGGCTAGTAATTCACGCATGACTTGTTCTGAAATTTTTTGACGTAGAGTCGGTCGAAATATTTTACCGACAGCGGTGAGCGGCATTGCATCTATAAACTCGATTCTTTTTGGAATCGCCGCGCGTTCGGACATTGCGCTAGCGCAATGATCGATAAGTTCTTGCTCGGTTACATCGCTATTAGCTACCTTCACCACGTAGGCCATGGGTAGTTCGCCCGCATAGGGGTCGGGCAATCCTATTGCGATGGATGTCACTACGTCGGCGTGTACATTAAGAGGTTCTTCGATCAGTTCTGGATCGATGTTGTGGCCACTGCGTATAATGAGGTCTTTGGCGCGTCCCGAAAGATAGAGGAAACCTTCGGCATCCATGTAGCCAATATCACCGGTATTGAACCAGCCATCCTCGACCCAGGCGGAGGCATTATCGACATTGCTCTTATAGCCTTCAAATACCTGTGGGCCTTTGACCAAGATCACGCCGCTTTCACCTAACGGGCAGTCTTTAATGACTGTAGTTCCATCTAGGTGGGTAATGCGAATCTCTGAGTAGGGTACGCGCATGCCAACGCTGCCGGGTGGTTGAATAAGTGGAGCGCGTGAAATTAGCGCAGTAGTTTCGGTCATGCCATAACCGTTGCCTACCTCTACGCCAAAATTCTTTTCGAAGGTAAGCTCGAATGGCAGTGAGAGGGGGGCAGCACCCGAATTGATATTGGTCAGGCTGCTGATGTCTGCATTGCCTACCGGAATATCTGCCAGTGCCATGAGTACAGTTGGAACGGCTGAGAATTGCTTTACCTGGAAACGCTCGACGTGGTTCCAAAAGTTCTTCATCGCTATCGGTGAGCGAAATCCACTAGGGGTCATTAATACGATGCGATAGCCTACCGCGAAGGCAGCGACACCTTGAATAATGCAGCCATAAATATGAAACAGCGGCAGTCCACAAAGCACGGTATGCCGTTCCATGTGCGCTGTATAAACTTGCATCAACTGCCCTAAGAATGCCATGTTGCCGTGCGTCAGTTGAGCCAGCTTGGGTCGGCCAGTTGTGCCACCCGTATGGAAGTAGGCGGCCTTTTGGTCGGCTGAGAACTTTCTACCCGTGGTTAGCGATGTGCCATTCATTTTTGCGATAGACGAGTCAAAATCTAGGATGTCGAAATTTTCCTTAGACAGCTCTGCAGATTCTGGATTGCACAGGCCCGCTATATTAACTTCCAGCAGTGTGGTCACACCAGCGCACCCGGATACTGCGGCACGCACTTTTTCATTGATGTCACTATGCTGGGATTGCGCGAGGCAGATGACAATCTTGGCATTGGCCGCTGTAATAATTTCGGCAATGTGCTCTGCTTCTAGCATAGGGTTGATTGGATTGGAGATGCCGGCTGCTTGGGCGCCCCAAATAGCAAAATGAGTCTGTGGCAATATCGGCAGGATAATGGAGACAGCTTCATCTGCAGTTACGCCAAGCTCATTTAGTAGGTTCGCTGTGCGTGTAACCTGTGCTCCTAACTCGGCGAAGCTGATTGTTTGTGCAGGTTCATCGGGCAGTCCCTGTAATAAAAACTCCAGTGCGGCTTTATCCCCAAAGCGATCCGCGCTGTCTTTTATCAAATTGTAGCTGTCGGTGTAGGGAAATTGCTCAGTTAGCGGGGTTTTCTCAAATGCCTCTACATCGGCAATGGTTTCCATGACGGGTTCGGGAGTCGGTAGTTGCGACAGATCAATCAAGGGTGTTCTCCTGGTTCTAGCTAATATTTTGCAATGACTGGCCAGCACGAATTTCGTCACATTCAAGCGGGTTTTCCTTGCGGCAATTTATAGCACGAAATTGGATAGTAGGGCTGCGTAATTGTGAGGTTAGGTGCTGCGGGAATTGGAGAAATTGACCATCGTGCTCAGGGCATCTCGATACTCTGAGGGAGGCAGCACGTCGAGGCAGGCAAGTGCTTTATCGGACTCTGACTTGGCGAGCTTACGAGAGTAATCCAGCGCGCCGCAATTCTGCACGATCTCGATTACTTGATTCAGCCTCTCGGCTTGCAGCTCTTCATCGGCGAGTGCTTGCCTAATCACCTGAGCTTGTTCTTCGCTGCCATGTTCTAGGGCGTAGATGAGTGGAAGCGTTGGCTTTCCTTCGGCTAGGTCGTCACCAATATTCTTGCCTAGGGCATCGCTGTCTCCGGCATAGTCCAGCACATCATCGATTAGTTGATAGGTAGTGCCGAGGTGCATGCCAAAATTCTTCAGAGCCAGTTCTTCGTCGCTGGAGGCGTTTGATAGGATCGCTCCACACTGCCCCGCGGCTTGGAACAAGATCGCCGTCTTATTCTGAATAACTTCCATGTAGTTCTGTTCGGTTGGATTCGGGTTGTCCTTGCTGATTAGCTGCAAAACCTCGCCCTCTGCGATCTTATTGGTGGTGTCGGCGATGATTTCCATGATTTTCATGTTGCCGAGCGTCACCAGTATCTGGAATGCCCTAGAGTAGATGAAATCGCCCACTAGGACGCTTGAGGGGTTATTCCAATGTTCGTTAACTGTTGGTCGCCCGCGTCGTAAGGACGACATGTCGACGACGTCATCATGCAACAAAGTGGCGGTATGGATGAATTCGATCACCGAAGCTAGAGATACATGTTGCTGATTGTCGATTTTGCAGGCTTTTGCGGCGAGGAGAACAAGGAGGGGGCGCAGGCGCTTGCCGCCAGCCTCAACGATATAGTGGCCAATATTTTCAACGAGCGGCACATTAGAGTAGAGCTGGTCTACTATGAATTTATCTACGGCCTTAAAGTCGTCTTCGACAACTGATCGAATTTGCTGATACATAGTCACTTTTACTGCTAATTTTCCTGCTGTTGGCTGGAAGCAGTTCTCAATTGATGGGAGTCTGTGTGAGCACGCATGCTAGGGAGCGAAATGGGTGCTGTCAAGCCGGCTAGACCTGCAGATAAAGGCTTTTGACCGACAGCGCGGGCCCAAATACGCAGAGCGACTAAATACGGGCCCTTCCTGATATTTCTTCCCTAGCGATGAAAGGTAAATCTGCTTGCTTCGAAGAGATCGTTCCCGTAAAATGCCGGCCCCTATAGGAATGGGTAAATTTCTCATTCAAAAGGCGGTATCGGAGAGAATTATGTACGCGGTTATTAAGAGTGGTGGCAAGCAACACAGAGTCGAAGAGGGCGAAGTTCTTCGGCTAGAGAAACTGGAAGCCGCTACTGGTGAAGAAGTAAGTTTCGACAATATTCTGATGGTTGGCGAAGGCGAGTCTGTGAAGATCGGTACGCCCTATGTTGCAGGCAGCAAGGTTACTGCGGAAGTCGTTAAGCAGGGCCGAGCTAACAAGGTTACGATTATCAAGTTTAATCGTCGTAAGCATTCGCGTAAGCAACAGGGTCATCGCCAGTGGTTTACAGAAGTTAAGATTACTGGAATTACAGCTTAAGGCTCGGAGTTAGGTAATGGCACATAAGAAAGCAGGTGGTAGTACTAATAACGGTCGTGATTCGGAATCGAAACGACTAGGTGTAAAGAAGTATGGTGGCGAAGTTGCCATCGCAGGAAATATTATTGTGCGTCAGCGCGGCACTCGTTTCCATCCGGGTGAGAACGTAGGTTGTGGCAAAGACCACACCTTGTTCGCCAAGGCTGATGGTGTTGTGAAGTTTGCTGTTAAAGGCCCTCACAACCGAAAATTCGTGAGCATCGAAGTAGCCTAGTAAAGCAGTTCGTTACTAAAAAGCCTCGTCGTTCGACGGGGCTTTTTTGTTTATGAAACACTCATCACTTAATGCGGTATCGCTTCGGCGGGCGGATCTGGTAAACCATAAAATGAGCACATCGTGAAATTTGTAGACGAAGCAGAAATTGTAGCCGAAGCAGGCAACGGAGGAAGCGGTGCCTTAAGCTTTCGGCGTGAGAAATATGTCGAGCGCGGAGGCCCTGATGGTGGGGATGGCGGCGACGGCGGTAGTGTTTTCATGCAGGCCGATGCCTCTCTGAATACCTTGGTGGATTTCCGCTTTCAGCCTGTTTATCGAGCGCAGTCAGGCGCGCCTGGGCAGGGTAGGCATTGTACCGGTCGCGGTGGAGACGATCTGTTGGTTAGGGTGCCGCTAGGCACCACAGTTATAGACGTGAATACTGAGGAGCTGATTGCCGACCTCAGCGTGCCAGACCAGCCAGTCATGGTAGCTAAGGGTGGTTTTCACGGTATGGGCAACATCCGCTTTAAATCTAGTACCAATAGAGCGCCGCGCAAAACGACGAAGGGTAAGTCAGGGGAGATGCGAAAGCTGCAGCTTCAGCTTCGCCTCATGGCTGATGTAGGTCTGCTCGGATTCCCTAACGCGGGTAAATCGACACTCATCCGCTCCGTGTCCGCAGCCACCCCAAAGGTCGCTGACTATCCGTTTACAACTCTAGTGCCCAATCTCGGCGTAATTAGCCTGGGAATGGAACGCAGCTTCGTGATGGCAGATATTCCAGGACTTATCGAGGGCGCCTCGGAAGGTGCGGGGCTTGGATTTCGATTCCTGAAGCATTTATCCCGAACTCGTCTGCTAGTGCATCTAGTCGATGCCTTGCCGGCGGATGGCAGTAATCCAATCGACAATGCGGAAAAGATTATCACGGAGCTGGAAAAGTTTAGCCCGACGCTTGCTCAGAAGGAGCGCTGGCTGGTCATTAACAAGGTGGACCTTCTAGATTCCGAGCTCTTAGAAAAATTGAGACAAGGCCTACGTGAGCGGCTCTCGTGGGAGGGTGATATCTATGAGGTGTCGGCGCTAAATAAACTTGGCTGTAATGATATGTGTGAGGATCTTATGCGCTCCATCGAATCCCATAGGGCGAGGCTTCTCGAGGACGAGGACTACCAAGCACTGCTGTTGGAGAAGGAGGCAGCGATGGCCTTCGAGATCCGGCGGACCATAGAGAGTACTAAATCTGCGAAGCTACAAGACGATGACCTAGTAGACGATGAATTATTAGATGGTGATTGGGAAGAATGAGCACGCCTTGATGCGAGAATCGATAAAACAATCAAAGCGCTGGGTAGTCAAAGTTGGTAGCTCGCTAGTAACCAATAATGGCCGCGGGCTAGACCTGAGCGCGATCGAAGACTGGGCGGGTCAACTCGTTGCTATGCAGAAGTTGGGCATACAGGTTGTGCTGGTGTCTTCTGGTGCAGTGGCAGAAGGGGTCGCTCGACTCGATTTAAAATCTCGTCCTAAGCAGGTTCAATTGCAGCAAGCCGCAGCTGCAGTTGGACAGATGGGCTTGATTCAGGCCTATGAAAGCTGTTTCATGCGACACGGTGTGCATGCCGCACAAATCTTGCTCAGTCATGACGACCTCTCTGATAGAACACGTTATTTAAACGCGCGCAGCACGTTGACCACCTTGTTAGAGATGGGAGTTATCCCTGTAGTGAACGAGAACGATACGGTTGCTACCGCTGAGTTGTGCTTTGGTGATAACGATACGCTGGCAGCGCTAGTTGCGAACCTTATTAATGCCGATATGATGCTGATCCTCACCGATCAGGACGGTTTGTTCGATGCCGATCCACGCAGTAAACCCTCTGCGAAGCTAGTTGCTAACGCGTCAGCTACCGATGGTAGCCTGAGCGCGATGGCAGGGAAAGGCAGCAGCCTAGGTAGGGGCGGTATGGTGACTAAAATATCAGCCGCTAAGCTTGCGTCCCGATCAGGAACCAACACGCTGATCGCGAATGGGCGCGAACAGCAGATTCTCTCTAGGCTGCTTGAAGGCGAAGAAATCGGCACATTGCTGTACGCCGATAGCGAGCCGGTTACTGCTAAGAAACAATGGCTGGCTAGCCAGCTTACTGTAAAAGGTAGTCTGGTACTGGATGCCGGTGCTGTAAAGGTGCTGAAGGATTCTGGCCGCAGCCTCTTGGCCGTTGGTATCACTTCGCTGGCAGGCCAGTTTGCACGGGGAGAAGTTGTCTCCTGTCTAGATGAGGCTGGTGTAGAAATCGCACGAGGCTTAGTGAATTACGATAGCAATGAGATCGAAAAGATTAAAGGGCAGAGTAGCGATAATATTGAAAACCTTCTCGGCTATGCTGGCGAGGAAGAAATCATTCATCGCGACAATTTAATTCTGGACGACTAGCCAATCTGCATTGGTATGTAGAGCTCAAATTCTTGGCATAAAAAAACCGGCTTCAGCCGGTTTTTTGGGGCCTGGAATTAGTTTATTTCAGTGCCTTTACTGCAGTATTTAATCGGCTCTTGTGACGAGAAGCCTTATTCTTATGAATAATTCCTCTATCTGCCATGCGGTCGATGACAGGTACCATAGTGTTGTAGGCTTCAACGGCCTTAGTGTGATCACCGCCTTCGATGGCTGCATCTACTTTCTTGATTTGAGTACGTACCATGGATCGGAAAGATGCATTGTGACGACGCCGAACTTCACTCTGTCTTGCACGCTTGCGGGCTTGTAAAGAATTAGCCAATTGGAGCTCCTTATTGCACTAGATTTTTATTTTCTAGTCGGTTATTTCGTTAAATTCGATTGAATGAGGATGATTATTGCTGTGCTGCATCCCTGAATTCAGAGCGCGACACTATGCCGTTTTCACTGTCTGATGTCAATAGTAGAGAATATGAGGCGCTTTCTCTAAGCCCTTAACAATACTCAACTTATTGCTGATTGGCAGCAATAGCGCGATAATCTCTTCTTGGCATCAATCATACCAGCAAGGCTATCTACTCAATGAGTGAATCTCACTCTTCTCACGAACAGCTACCACAGGCCAGCAACAGCGGTGAATCCAGCCTACTGAAAGCGAGTGGTATTACCGGTTCGATGACGCTGATCTCGCGAGTTTTAGGCTTGGTGCGCGATGTGGTTATTGCCCGTGTTTTCGGTGTAAGCGACGGGGTTGAGGCTTTTTTTATAGCCAATAAGATTCCCAACTTCATGCGTAGATTGTTCGCCGAAGGGGCTTTCAATCAAGCGTTCGTCCCAGTTCTTTCTGAGTATCGCAGCACTAAGTCTTTGGCAGATGTGCAGCTGTTAGTAAATGCCGTTGCGGGTAGTCTGGGCGGTTTTCTACTTGTTTTTACTTTCGTGGCTGTGGTTGCGGCACCGTTAATAGCGGTACCCATTGCCTACGGATTCACAGATGAGCCTGATAAATTTGCGCTTCTTGTGGAGATGCTGCGAATTACCTTTCCCTATTTGCTACTGGTATCGATGACCGCTCTTTGTGGTTCTATTTTGAATAGCTACGCACGTTTTGCCGTCCCAGCCGTGACGCCTGCACTACTTAATATATCTCTAATAGTTTGTTCGTTTTTTCTAGTGCCTTATATGCGTGTGCCGGAATTAGCGCTGGCGTGGGCTGTGTTAATCGGGGGAGTTGCGCAGCTATTGTTTCAATTGCCATTTCTGGCTCGCATGCGGCTAATGCCTGTGCCAAAGGTAGGGAAATATCACGAGGGTGTGAAGCGCATTAAGAAGCTGATGGTGCCAGCCTTGTTCGGCGTTTCAGTGAGTCAGATTAATCTATTATTCGACACTCTACTTGCCACGATGCTCGCGTCCGGCAGCGTGGCTTGGTTGTACTACTCTGACCGCCTCATGGAATTGCCGCTAGGCATCTTCGGGATTGCGATTGCCATAGTCGTACTTCCAAGTCTCTCGAGAAAACATGCCACTTCGTCCTTGAATGATTTTGCTGAGACCTTGGATTGGGCTTTTCGCTTGGTAGTATTGATAGCCATTCCCTCTGCATTGGCGCTGATTGTAATAGCGGAACCGTTGCTAATCGCACTGTTCCACAATGACAAATTCACGGCCGTTGACGTATCAAGCTCAGCAGGCAGTCTCAAAGCCTATGCGCTAGGTTTGATTGCATTCATGTCTATTAAGATATTCGCGCCTGGATACTATGCGCGACAGAATACGAGTACACCGGTAAAGATTGGTATCGTGGCGATGGTGAGCAATATGGCCATGAATCTGGTTTTCTTCATCGGCGGTCTCGCTCATGTGGGCCTAGCGTTGGCGACAAGCCTCGCTGCATTCCTGAATGCCGGACTATTGCTGCGCGGATTAACGGTTGATGGTGTGTTTAAGTTTCAGCCCGGTTGGGGGATTTTTCTGTTTCGGATAGTGTTGGCTAATGCGCTAATGGTTTTTTTCCTAATAAGTTTTGCAGGTGATTGGCAGGATTGGCTAAGCTGGACAATGACAGACAAGATATTTCGGCTGGGTATTTTGGTGGTAGGTGCTGTGTTCATCTATCCGACGGTGCTGTTTGCGGCGGGTTTAAGATGGCGCCATATCTACCGTTAATTTTCAGCACGGGAGCAGCATGAAAAAAATATACAGCACTGAAATTCTCGCAAATGCTTGGAATATTAAGAATGTTCTGGAGCAACATGATATTGAGGCGGTGATAAAGAATGAGAACCTTTTCTCAGCTTCAGGCGAGATACCTTTTATAGAATGTCTGCCAGAGATCTGGATTAAGCCCCAGGACGTCGTCCGCGCCGAACAGATTATTGCCGAGTTAGAGGGTTTGCCTGAAGAGATTGGTCCAGATTGGACCTGTGCAGGTTGCGGGGAATTCAATCTGAGTAATTATGCTGTTTGCTGGAGCTGCGAAAGTAGCCATGAAAAAACTCATGAAAACGACCTGACCAATTAGTAAGCATGTTAAAAATATTCACTCAACTTACTATACTTAGCCTGCTCGTCGTCCTTCCCTCATCATTGGTGGCTGAGTGTGTTGTACTTCTGCATGGCTTAGGCAGGCTCTCGAATTCTATGTCTGAGTTGGAGGCCAAGCTGGCACCTGCGGGATATAGCGTGGCGAATATTAAGTATCCATCGCGCAGTCACCCCATCGATGTGCTGGCAGTGGATGCAATAGGTCGCGGTATCACCCACTGCAGGAGCGAAGGTAAAGGTGAGGTTAAAGGCGAGATCCATTTCATCACGCATTCTTTGGGCGGCATACTGCTACGTTATTATCTCTCTCAGAATGCAATTCCTGAGTTGGGCCGAGTCGTGATGCTTGGGCCACCGAATCAGGGCAGTGAAATTGTGGATAGTCTGTTGCCCCTGCCCGGTTTTGGTTTTATCGGCGGGCCGGCAGGCGTGGCATTGGGAACGGGAGAGGGCAGTATTATTGATAGCTTGGGCCCGGTTGAATTCGATCTCGGTGTCATTGCCGGTAGTACAAATATCAATCCCTTAGAGTTCCTGTTCATTGCGGGGCCCAGTGATAGTATCGTTTCCATCGAAAGCACCAAGGTGCGAGGCATGAATGCGCATATGGTCTTGCCGGTAACACATACATTTATGATGAGAAACAAAGAGGTGATCGAGCAGGCAATTCATTATTTGAAGACGGGTTCTTTTATTTCCGAGTCTATTGATGAAGAGCGCAAGGACTAATATGACTGCTAATAGTAATCTCAACACCGCTATCAACACCTCTGTCAGCCTCCACCCAAACCAAACTTCTGCGGCAGTTGAGCTAGGCCTCGATTTGGCTAAGCTTAGCTCTGTGGCTGCTGTAGCCGACGCTATAGAATCTAAACTCGGCAAGGTGGCATAGGAAGAGAGTGCTCGCTGGTTCGCGATCATCGTGCTCAAGCATCTGCGCAAGGTAAAGTGGGCGGAGCCCTCCGGTACCGATCTGGATGATGTAAGACGGAAGGATCTTGCCAAAGATTGTTTGGCTGTTGAACGTTTCTCTTCATCGCTGCGCAGAGTGACTAAAGATGCTAGAAGCAAGTTTAGAATAATAGGCTTTGCTAGCAGTAAGAAAACTGAAAGGGGCTTGTTGGCGGCCGGCACCAAGGCTTACAAGATTGCGGCCAATCTTATAGTCGAGGCAGGATTAGTTGCGCGGCAAACGGAACAGGCGAGTAATAAAGCCCGTCAAAGGAGGCAGTGGCGGATTAGCGGCCAGAGTTAAAAGAAGTCGAAAAAACTGTTGTCGCTCGCAGGGCGCAGCGTCGTGGTTACTCGTAAGATGAATCCATGTGCGAGGAAGATACTATGGAGACGGTATCGGGGAAAAATAAAAAAATGTCCATGAGTAAGGAAGAGTTTGCAGTCTTAGATGCCGCATTAAGTAAGAGCGACGCCGAAATTATTCAGCAGAACTGGGGTGATCAGCATAATGAAGATCGTTGGAGTCTTATGCTGGGTCTGTTAGCCGGCGTTGGTTTTTTCGTATTCGTCGCGCTGTTACTCCTCTAGATGATCTCTGTTCACGCAGACTAAGCGCGTGACATGAATTTCCCCGTTACCGTGTTCACCTTTATCACTTCTCCCGCAGAGAGATACTCGGGTACTTGAATTTCTAATCCGGTCGAGAGTGTTGCTGTTTTGCTTCTATTGGTCGCCGACGATCCGGTCACTGCCGGTGGAGTGTCGGTTACTTCGAGATTCACCGATTGTGGCAATTCGATGCCAAGCAGATTGCCTTCCATAATCAAGGCTACGATGTCTTCCTGTTGCTCTACCAAGTAAGCTATCTGACCCTCAAGTCGATCGGAGTCTATCGCGTACTGGCTGAAGTCTTCCATATTCATAAAGTAGTAGGTGTCTCCGTCTAAGTAAGAATACTGTACGCCGACGCGGACACAATCAGCTTCCTTTAGGAGATCGTCCCCCTTGAATGAAGAGTCTAACTTCTGATGAGTCTGCAAATTATTGAAGCGGACTTTGTAGAGTGTGGCCGCTCCACGAGAGGAGGGACTCTTGCTCTCTGTCTGCTTGACGATATGTGGTATTCCATCGATGTCGACGATCATTCCCCGTTTAAGTTCGTTGGCTTTAGGCATGCTGCTGATTCCTTTTCCGCTAAGCTCAATAATGTGGAGGAATCTACAGAATAGGAGTGCTCCTGTAAATAGCGCCGCACTTGTCACTGGTAGGCAGCTACATTTTAGCGATAAGGCTTTGAATAGTAGCTGTTTTCAACCATAATCCGGAATCCTAAAAAAGCATCAAGGTACGGCAATGATAGAGCGCATAAAGGAAGTCGACAATCTTCATATTATTGGTCACGAGGAATTAGTCTCGCCCTCGGCACTAAAGAGCGAGTTTTCTCTAGAAGGCAAGGCTCTGGAGACGGTGCAGAATGGCCATCGCTCGGTCAAAGGCATTCTCGATCACGAAGATTCGAGGCTGATCGTCGTCGTTGGGCCATGCTCCATTCACAGCCCGACCGAGGCGCTCGAGTATGCGAGGCGCTTGAAGACTTTGGCTGATGAATTGTCGAACGAGTTGTTGATCGTGATGCGCGTTTATTTCGAGAAACCACGAACCGCTATTGGCTGGGAAGGACTTATCTACGACCCGCATCTCGATGGCAGCCATAAGATTGATCATGGCCTTCGCATCGGTCGTCGCCTGATGTTGGATATAGCTGAGATAGGACTGCCTATTGGCATCGAGGCTTTGGACCTAATAACGCCTCAGTACCTGCAAGATTTGGTTAGCTGGACGGCGATAGGTGCGCGCACCACAGAATCTCCGACTCACAGAAAGCTTTCGAGCGGTATTTCATCTGCGGTGGGATTCAAGAACAATGTCGATGGCGGGCTGATGGTTGCGGTAAATGCGATTCGCTCAGCATCTGCTACAAATAGTTTTATCAGCGTGACAGAAGAAGGCAAGGTTGCCATGTTTCGAACAGGGGGTAATCCGCATTGTCATGTCATTCTTAGAGGGGGCAAGTCACCCAATTATGATGCGGCGAGCGTAGCTGCCTGCGAAGAAGAGCTACAAAAGGCAGGCTTGATAGAGAATGTCATGATTGATTGCAGTCATGGCAACTCTAATAAGGATCATTGCAATCAGAAACTGGTTTTGGATGAGGTTGCGCAGCAGATCAATAGCGGCAATAAGTCCATCATCGGCGTCATGGTCGAGAGCAACTTGGAAGAGGGTAATCAGCCTATCCCTGACGACCTAGATGATCTGAAATACGGCGTTTCGATTACCGATGCCTGTATCGACTGGTCAACTACAGAAACAGTACTTAGAGAATTCGCCGGATCACTTTCGGAATCTCTGAAGTCTCGCGCAGTTTAGGAGACAGGCCCCCTCTGAAGATGTGACTACGCTTTTAGTACGGTAGCGAGGCTGTTGGCTAGATACTTTATGTTAGAGTCATTAATACCGGCCACGTTGATACGGCTAGAGTTAACTAGGTAGATGCTGTAGTCGTTGACTAGCGTCTGAACCTGATCCACATTCACGCCTAGGAAAGAGAACATGCCCTTCTCTCTCTCGATAAAGCTGAAATCCTGCCCAATTCCAATAGACTGAATCTGCTTAACGAATTGGGCGCGCAGACCGTTTATACGGTCTCGCATTTCGGTTAATTCAGCATCCCATTCCTTGCGCAATACATCATTCGAGAGAATCAGCTGGACGATGGCGGCACCATGATCAGGTGGCATTGAGTACATCGCTCTCGCGGCGCCAGCTATCTGGGTGGTAGCCACTGTAGCCGCGGCATCGCTGTCGCAGATTAGCGTCATCGCACCGGTGCGCTCGCGGTAGAGTCCGAAATTCTTAGAGCAGGAACTGACTACTATCAATTCGGACAAGGACTCGGCGAGTAGGCGTGTGCCGTAGACATCTTCTTCGAGGCCATCTCCTAAGCCCTGATAAGCAAGGTCGATAAATACAGTGAAGCCCTGTTTGAGCGCAACGTCTCGAACCTGCTGCCACTGCTCCTGGTTTAAATCGGCGCCACAAGGGTTATGGCAGCAGCCGTGCAGTAACACGATATCGCCGCTATCAATCTTGCTAAGACATTCAATCATCGCGTCGAATTTCACACTATGACTGTCGTAGTCGTAGTAGGGATACTCGGCGATCTTGAGTCCGGCCGAACCTAGAAGAGGAACGTGGTTAGCCCAAGTTGGATTACTTACCCAGACGGTAGCATCGGGGTTAGCTGATTTAATGAATTCTGCGGCGAGTCGCAAGCCACCGCAGCCGCCGGGTGACTGCACGGTAACGCGTCGCTTGCCTAGGCTGTCATTGAGGGACTTTCCAAGTAACAACTCCGCGACTATCGCGTTATAGCCAGCAGCGCCAGTTGGGCCCACATAGCTTTTCGTCGTCTGCGAATCGAGAATCATGCCCTCGGCTTTCTTTACCGCCGTCATGACGGGCGTATCGCCAGTCTCATTTTTGTAAACACCGATTCCCAAATCGATTTTCTTCGGGTTGCTGTCGGCACGGTAGCTAGCCATGAGTCCCAAAATGGGATCGGCTGGAAGAGCTGGAAGTGATTGAAACATGATATTTACTCTATCTTCTTTGGTGGGCTTTGAGGGTGTTTTGCAGCAAAGAGGCGCGTGTCATTGGACCTACACCTCCGGTTACGTAAGTAATATAGGAGCACTTGTCTTTCACGTTCTCGAAATCAACATCACCTACGTTTCTAAAACCTGATTTCTTCGTGTCATCTGGAACTCGGGTTTGCCCTACGTCGATAACTACGGCGCCTTCTTTTACCATGTCGGCTTTGACAAACTCTGTCTTACCTATGGCGACGATAAGTATGTCGGCTGTTGCGCAAAGCGCAGCGAGATTCTTTGTTCTGCTATGAGCGATGGTAACGGTCGCGTTGCCAGGATTGGTATTGCGCGACATTAATACTGCCATGGGAGTGCCAACGATGTTACTGCGCCCTAGTACTACACAGTGCTTTCCTTCAGTAACTATCCCATAGCGCTTTAGCAGTTCCATGATGCCATTGGGCGTGGCCGATATGAAAGTGGGCAGGCCCAGATTCAGGCGACCCACGTTTTCGGGACAGAAACCATCGACATCCTTGGCTGGGTCGATAGCCAAGATGATCTTAGTCTCATCGATATGCTTAGGTAGTGGCAGTTGCACGATGAAACCGTCGATCGCATCGTTGTTGTTTAGCTCATCGACCTTGGCGAGCAATTCCTGCTCACTAATAGTGTCCTCTAGACGAATCGTGGTTGACTCGAAACCTACCTCAGCACAATCTTTTACCTTGAAGGCGACATAGTTCTGTGAGGCGCCGTCATTTCCGACGAGTACCGCCGCGAGGTGAGGCGCGCGCTGGCCGCTGGCCTTAATTTCAGAGACGGTTTTAGCGATTTCTTGACGAATTTTCGCCGAGCAAGAGTTGCCATCAAGCAGTTGCATAGTGATCTTCCAGTGTTATAGAGAGCCCGTTTCAGGGCACTAATGCGAATGAGATGCTTCGCTGAGAATAGCGTATTTCGAAGTGAGGCTATGATAAACGAGCCGCCAGATTAGCTCAAGCTCGGCGAGCAAATACGGCTACCACTTACCGGTATTTTCCATACTCTTCCACGGCTCTTGAGCCGGCAGAGCGTCGCCGCGTTGCAGCAGTTCGATCGAGATATTATCCGGTGACCGAACAAAAGCCATATGGCCATCTCGTGGCGGGCGATTGATAGCTACACCGGCATCCATCAGTTTCTGGCAAGTGGCGTAGATGTTGTCTACGGCATAGGCGAGGTGACCGAAATTGCGGCCCTCGTCGTACTCCTCAGAGTCCCAGTTGTAGGTAAGCTCAACCTGAGCGTCCTCATCTCCCTCGGCTGCGAGGAATACCAGGCTAAACCTAGCCTCCTCGAAATCGCGGCGCCGCAGCTGTTTGAGACCCAGATGCACGCAGTAGAACTCCAAAGACTTATCTAGGTCATTTACTCGGACCATTGTGTGAAGGTATTTCATAGAGATTACTCGATTAGTGTTTGTGAACGGGTTGTTAGAGCTGCTATTTAGAAAAGTACGACAGATCGAATGCTTTTACCTTCATGCATTAGATCGAATGCCTTATTGATATCTTCCAGGGGCATCGTGTGTGTAATGAGTGGGTCGATCTGGATCTTGCCATTCATATACCAATCAACAATTTTGGGTACATCGCTGCGGCCGCGCGCGCCACCGAAGGCGGTGCCTTTCCAGGAGCGACCAGTTACCAGTTGAAAAGGGCGCGTCGAGATCTCTTGCCCGGATCCTGCTACGCCGATGATAAAAGACTCACCCCAACCCTTGTGGGTACATTCCAGCGCCTGGCGCATAGTCGTGGTGTTGCCTATGCATTCGAATGAATAGTCTACGCCGCCATCGGTTAAGTCGATTATGGCCTCAGTGACATTGTCGGTGTCCGATGGGTTGATAAAGTCGGTCATGCCGAATTCGCGGCTAAGTTTTTCGCGGTCGGCATTAAGGTCGACGCCAATGATGCGGTCGGCTCCAACCATCTTCGCTCCCTGAACAACATTCAGGCCGATACCGCCGAGTCCGAAAACGGCAACTGTACTGCCCGGTTCTACCTTAGCATCGAACGCCACTGCGCCCACGCCAGTCGTAACGCCGCAGCCGATATAGCACACCTTATCAAACGGGGCGTCAGAGCGAATCTTTGCTAGTGCGATCTCAGGTAGCACCGTGTAGTTGGAAAACGTAGAGCATCCCATATAGTGCAAGATGGACTTGCCGTCAAGAGAGAAGCGACTGCTGCCGTCCGGCATCAGTCCGCGACCCTGGGTTGCGCGTATCGATTGGCAGAGATTTGTCTTGGGGTTCAAGCAGAAATTACATTCACGACATTCGGGTGTATATAACGGGATGACGGTGTCGCCAACCTTTAGGGAGCTAACGGCAGGGCCGACTTCGACGACAATGCCAGCACCTTCATGACCAAGTATCGCGGGGAAAGCACCCTCAGGATCATCGCCTGACAGAGTGAATGCATCCGTGTGGCAGATTCCAGTCGCCTTGATCTCAATAAGAACCTCTCCAGCTTTTGGGCCTTCCAGATCGACTTCGACGATTTCAAGTGGCTTCCCCGCTTCGAATGCAACAGCAGCGCGTGATTTCATGAATTCCTTCCTTGTTGTTATTAAGAATGTTACTGAAGTTGTTGCTGGGATTATTGTCTGACTAGTTGCATTGTAAGAGTCCTGCACTCCAGCGGCAACTTAGGGCGCCATCAAATTGTTCTGAGGCATCTTTGCACTTGTCCAATGCTGGAGCTTGCAGCTATATGCGAGTATTATCATGCGCTCAATTCTGAGCCTTGGCGATCATGAAGAGAATTGCTCTACTCCTATTTCCTCTGCTAGCAAGTGCAAGTTTCTTTGCCTTTGCGCCGGTCACGTGGGCGGCGCAGGTGAATGACAACATTGTGTGGATTGATGTGCGCTCTCAGCGTGAGTATCGTCGCGGACATATCGAAAGCGCTATTAACATTCCTTACGGTGATATTGGGCACAAAATATTCGTAGAAGTGCCCGACACCTTTAAAGAAGTGCACATATACGATGGCAGTCAAGGGACATTCGCAGGCATTGCACTCGAAATGTTAATGGAGATAGGTTTCCAGGAAGTAGTTAACGAAGGCGGCTATGATGCTCTGCTTGAGAAGCAGGGCTCCAATGAAGAGTAGTTTTATCGTCACGATAGGTTTCGCCAATTCACTTCACGTTTTACTATCAGCCAGCTTAATGCTGCGCTGATCCTGTCTACAGCCGCTTATGGAAATCGCAATTGTAGTATTTGTCATATTCGTTGGCTCGTTTGTTCAGAGTTCAATCGGTTTCGGCCTGGCTATAGTCGCGGCGCCCATTCTTTTTCTGATAGACCCGCTTTATGTTCCTGCGCCCATCACTATCTCGGCGTTAACGTTGTCGGTTGCAAATTCTTATAGCCACTGGCGTTCAATTTCCTTTCGTGGTTTGAGGTTTGCGATTCTAGGACGAATCCCTGGGACCGTATCCGGTGGCTTCCTGCTGCTCTGGATCGACCAGCAAGCGTTAGCACTCTGGTTGGGTCTGTCGGTTCTTGTTGCGGTAGCTCTGAGTATGAGCAATATTGTTTTTAAGGCGAATGGGAAGTCGCTTTTCTGCGCAGGTTTTCTTTCTGGGTTCATGGGAACGAGTACGTCGATAGGTGGGCCGCCTATGGCGTTGGTAATGCAACACAAAGAGAACGATTTTATTAGGGCGAACCTAGCGGCATTCTTTGTGGTTAGCTGTTTTATGTCTCTGGTGATGCTGTCGAGTATCGGGCGTTTTGGTATGGAACATATTATGATTTCCTTGCCGTTGATGCCTGCCACGTTGGCAGGTTACTGGATAGCGATGCGTACCATGCATCGCATCTCGCACGAGAATCTCCGGCGCGTCTCGCTAGGACTCTGTGTGATCGCAGGTTTAGCAGCCATCGCCTCCTATTGGGTTTAGGCTTGCCAGTGCGGATGCTAAAGTGATGCTTGCTGCGATGATGTAAAAGCCACAAGTAGAGACCCGGCGGTGCTAGATAGGCGTTTATCTAATAGGTTTCACTGTTATTCGAATAGAAACTTTTTTTGTGGTTAACTAACACCTACTACACTTGAATTGCATAACAATGGTTGACGAATAGAGATTCAAACGAGTCAGGGAAGGCAGAAAAATGGCAGCTTGGCCAATCGAAATTAGCATGGAGTCCTTCAACGAGGCCTGGGCCTTAGAGGGAGAGACTTTCTGGCGCAGTGTTTTCGAAATGCACAAACATAAAATGGAGATTAAGAGCCCAAAGATAGCCATTGGAAATCTTGAAAAGATATTTTCAGCAACTTTCACTCTTGCCAATACTAAGGGCTTTCAGGCGATGAGTCTGAGGGATCTGAGTCGAGAGACGGGCATAAGCATGGGTGGCCTATATGCCTATATCGGTAGCAAGAACGATCTCGCCTCAGTAATAGAGGGCGTGTTAAGAAATACTATCGAGCAGATCGTCGGTGGACTAAGTGCTCATAATCTAGAACCACTCCAGTGCTTGCGCGCAATCGTCTATGGAGAAATATTCGCCATAGAGAAATTGAGTCCTTGGTACTACTTCTGTTTTATGGAGCTAAAGGGGTTGCCGCGGGAACAACAACAACAAACACTCGAGCTTGAGTTGCGTTTTGAGGGCATACTAATGGACGCGATACTTGAAGGCGTGGCAAGCGGCCAATTCATTTGTGACCATCCTAAATTACTGGCTTCTCAGGTAACGGCTCAGCTGCAGCAATGGCATTTGAAACAATGGAAATTCAAATTGCGAGATATTGGTAAGCAAGAGTATGCGCAGTTTGTTTTTGAGAGCCTACTTAAGTGCCTTGAATATTCAGGTGTTGGCATTGAGGGCAGTAATAACACTGCCGCCGCGAATTCAGAGTTACCCTAACTATTCCCCGCTGTTAAGCCTTTCTTCTTCGCATAGAAGCTACGAATTTCTTTCATGTCACTTTCTAATTCCCCAGTGGGGTAGAAGAAGTCTGCGAATCCGGCTTCTTTTTTTGCGGCATCCACGTAGCCCATCAAGATGGGCACTCCAGCGTTATTCGCTATGTGATAAAAGCCGGTCTTCCATTCGCTTACCTTGCGCCTAGTCCCTTCAGGTGGTACTAGAACTACAAGATTGTCGTTACTCTTAAACTGACCGACGATATCAGACACAACGTTGTGTGACTTGGTGCGATTGATCGGAATGCCTCCTAGCCATTTCATTATGCCGGAAAATGGGAAGGGGAAGAGGGTGTGTTTGCCCATCCAAAAAAGCTGCAATCGTAATTCCAATACAACCAATAGCATTAAAGGAAAATCCCAGTTACTGGTATGAGGCGCGCCAATAAGGACATATTTTGGAACTGATACTTTGCTACCGATTGACGTCCATCCGACCAGTCTGAGGATCAAAATTGCTAGAAAACGCAGCAGCGGCGTGATTAGAGGAGTAGAAAAAATCGTGGTTCGCATCATCGTCTATTCTGGTTGGACGACAACATTATAGCAGTGGTTCGCTTAGCTAGGGTAATTCTGAACAATTTTATGATAGCTCTGGCCTTGATCTCGGAATAGCCCGAAGGCTAGAGCTACCATAGGATCATTCAACCCTTGGCTGGAACCCGAATATCCATACTAAAATGTGATCTTTTGGTTCTTGAGCGCAAGCTAATCGTAGTGAAAGGTAGCGATAAAGTATTCGCTTCGCCTTGACGCTGATGTAATCAAAATACCCTATGGTGTTTAAGAATTGACTTGGGTGATACAGGTTAAGCGAATAATCTGTGTAGACTGATCAGTCTTTTCGTTAGTATAATTATAACATCTTTTATATAGAAGGCATCGTGACAGATTCCGATGAAGCTAGCGCCGGTTACCGCTTTATTTTGATACGGGTTTCGACGGTCCGCGTTCGACGAGAGCTGCCACCTCTAACGGGTTCGGTGGTGAAGCTTGCTCCAGAATAGCAATCGTCTGCCGCACAAAGCTGTGCCCCGAATTATCACGATCGCGACGATACCCCCTACTATGACGAGAACGCTGCTCTCTGCCGAGAATCGAATACTGAGCAGCCTCTGTTACTAAAAAGGCGGACGCGACATTGAGCAGTAAACTTTCTACGTCATTGTTGCGCTGGCCATGATCTGCATAGATCGCACTCGACCCTAAGATCAAGGTTGTGGCTAAAGATAGTTGTGTTGCTCTAGTTAAATTCGTCATGGCAATTCTCCTCTTGTTAGGACTCATATTACCCTCCTCAGATGAAATAGGAATGAATGAGGGCGTAGTTTATGGCTAGCCTCCGTCTGAGGGCGTTTGCGCGGAGTATGGTTAAGTTCAAGCGCGGTTTAACTGCCGTTTAGATGGAGTCTGGTTAAGATTGATGCGTAGTTTGGGTGCCGATTAAATGGGGTGTAGTTAGTGCCAATATGGGTTTGGGTGGGTATCGTACTAGGTTGGGGAGTGGCTATGAAAATGTCCAGACTGTTGTTACTCCTCATCGAATAAGTTCTTCAATTCAGCAAGAACCTTATTCGCTTGGGCAGTGGGCGACGTCTCAGCTTCGGCGCCTGATTCTACTTCTTCTGCTAACAGCTCAGCTAGACTAGCCTTAGCTACTATAGAAGCGGCCTCGCCTTTCTTTCTGTAGGCCTTGGAATTCACTTTAAAGAAGTCGCAAAAGTTAGCCTTCTCATTGTCCTGAACAAATTCTGCGCGATCTTCGCTGCAGCTATTTGCAAGGTTGTGCGCATAGTTCTTGCAGGAAATACAGGCATGCAGATCGGCATTGCAGGTGCTGCATTCTTCATATCTGGAGAAAAGTAGGAGTAAATTGCGAAGAGAGGTTTCGCTTTTCCAACACTGAATAGTTATGCGGTGGCTTGCCATGGGTGTCGTACCAAACTACCTGCTTATTTGCCTACCACTCTTGAAAATAGGACTGAACGTCGGCTTTGCACAGCTGTTTGGTGCCGCCAGCGATCGTTCCTATGTAAAGAAACCCAATAATTTTTTCCTCAGCGCTCAGCCCGAGGCCGTTCTTGACGATAGGGTCATAGGCCAAGGAACCGGTTCTCCAAATCGCGCCTAAGCCTTGGACGAAAGCGGCTAGCAGCATATTCTGAGTGGCAGCGCCTGCAGACAAATCTTGCTCGATCTCGGGGACCTTAGGGTGAGGCTTGAAGCTGGATAAGCAAACTAAGACTAGGGGAGCGCGCAATGGCTTGCAACGTAGTTTTTCAATTGCCCCTTGGTTTAGAGATGCATCGTTCGCTACGCCGGCCTTGGCGAAGAGTTCGCCGAGTTTCTTCCGCGAGTCTCCTTTCACGACCAGAAAACGCCAGGGTCTGAGTACAGCATGGTCTGCTGCGCTGAACGCGGACTTGTAGATATTCTCAAGCATTTCCGGGGAGGGGAGCGGGTCGCCTAGCTTGGGAACGGAGCTTCTAAGGTGTAGAGCGTCTAATGCATCCATAGTGTGTTTCCGAATCGGTAGATTGCTTTTGATAAACCTGCGTTCGTAGGGCTCGTCAGATATTAGGCAAAGCATAAAGGAATCCTCTCGCACTGGAAACCGCAGCCAAGAAAAACAGGCATTAGTCACATATTATTCAGGGCTTTATGTGTGCTGCATCTCATGCTTATTATTCTAGATACTGGTATACTTTAACGCTATTCGGTCGATAGCAAATGAGTAAAAGCTGTTTGTTTTAGTCGGCAAGTCTTACTATTTGTGTGTGTCGGCACCTCGAAATGAGTGCTCAGGATTAAGCTATGAATTCCAAGGTAGATGTTATAGCGGTTGGCAATGATCGGCCGGTGTATCCACAGGAAAAGTCGCGTTGGTTCGGCAGCGTTAAGAAAAAGACGTTGCGACTCGCTTTCTCCTTTTATTCCCCGGATGGCAATGAAATAGCGATGCCAATCGCGAGCATGTCAGCCTATCTAAAGCGTGACTTCCCGAATGTGGAAGTGCTGCTCGAGCCGGTACTAATTCTGCGTGATGCGAAAAAATATTCCCCTGAAAATTATGCGCGCATGATTCAGGATTTGGATGCAGATGTTATAGCTTTCTCGATCATGAGCCCGCATTGGTATCCTATGGAGCCTTACTTCGCCCAGATCAAAAAATTGATGCCGGACATGCCACTTGTGATTGGTGGCTATCAGGCAATGCTGTCGCAAGAGCAAACAATAGAGAGCCCTAATGTCGACTACATTTGCGTAGGAGATGGAGAGCACGCCATCGGCAACCTCGTGCAGCATTTGCAGGGAACGAAACATGGCCCAGCAGATGGCATGTGGGAAAAATTAACCGACGGTTCTGTTTATGAAACAGAAGCGCATCAGATCGGCGACTTGGCATCGTTGCCTTTTCCCGACTACGATGTCTTTGAAAAGGAGGATGGTTTTAAAGACGTAAACTCCTCAATTTTCGGACCAAAGGGAGTTCTTGTCCTGCCGGTTATGACCGGGCGAGGTTGTCCGTACCGTTGCACCTATTGCTGCAACACGCCAATCTTAGAGGGCTGGAAAACGAAGAAGACATTTCTTAGAAAATATGATCCGCAAGACATGGTGGATGAACTTATTCGTCTGCGAGATAAGTACGGTGTGGGCTATTTTGAATTTTGGGATGAGCTGTTTCTTTCCAATCTGAAATTCGTTAGAGCGTTCTTCCCACTCTATGGGGAACAGATTGGTCTTCCTTTCTCGATAAATTCGCGTGTCGAGGTGATGAACGAAGCTTTCTGCAAGATGGCAGCAGATGCAGGCTGCCACACGATCTGGTTTGGCATAGAGAGTGGTGACGAAGAGTTCAGAGCGAAGATGCTGGGTCGCAAGATGACTAATAAGCAGGTTATCGAGGCCGCTGCCAACTGCAAGAAGGCAGGCATCAATCGACTCACGTTTAATATTGTAGGCGCGCCGCTAGAAACTGCTGAAAATATGCGTAAGACCCTTGAGCTAAACAAAACTATCGCGCCAGAACATTTCTTCTTTTTCCCTTATATTCCTCTGCGTGGAACGCCGCTTTACAACATCGCGAAGGAAGAAGGCTTGTTGTTAAGCTCGAAGAGGGAGCTACACTATCTTTCAGCTGCAAATGACCAGCATTTTACGATGAACATGAAGGAGCAGCCGGAGTTACTCACGCAAGAAGACTACAACGATCTTTGTATGGAGATGTTGGCCTTCCAGCAGGTTAACAACCGACTAAGCTACGACGATGGGCCAGGTAGTGCGACAGTAGAGGACAAAAGTTTTAGTCTTGTTGAGCTAGCTAGTGAGGCTGAGGCTGCTGCACCGATACCACCAGCTGCCTCGTTACTGGATGGTGTAAAAAACTTGTTTCGCAGCTAGGCATGTCAAATTCAGCAGATAGCGCGAGTCAAAAAAGTTAGAAGATACAGTGCTGTTCTATTGCAGAGACGCGCTTGTAGTGATTCAGGCAGTATTCTAGGCGGAATTCGTTTGATTCTGCTGTTCTCCTGAGATTGCCGTATTAAATGTCCGCAGAGATATAGCGGCCATCAAGAGGTTTCCGCACAAAGCGCCCCCGAAGAACCCTACTAATCCAAACCACTGGCTCCCCACATAAGCTAGTGGCACGTAGAACACAAAAAAGCGTGCTGAACTTAGATACAGTGCAGACATAGGCCGATGTAGGGCATTCAATGATGAGTTCGTCAGAATAATGATGCCCTGCATGCCATAGCCCAGTGGCAGAATCCAGAGAAACAGTTTGATAGTCCCGATCACTTCAGGGTCGTCGGAGAATGTTGAGGCGATTAGGCCTGCGCCGAGGGCAAGCACTACATAAACCAGCATCTGCCAGCCGAGAATGAACTTGATCGAGAGTCGATAGGCTTCCTCAACTCGGTTGATCTTGCCTGCGCCAAAATTCTGACTAATGAGTGGCGGTAGGGAAGAGGACATCGCTAAGACGATCAGAGTGGCCATAGGCTCGAGTCGAGCTCCTACGCCGAAGGCGGCAACAGCCTCGTCACCGAAGCTAGCTGCGATCGCCGTCATGATGCCCGCCGCCAGAGGCGTCATCATATTTGCCCCGGCGGCTGGAACGCCAATGCGCAGCATCTCGCGCCCGGACGAAAGCATGGTAGGACGACTTGGCAGCGAGCCGCTCACCAGTTCTTTTTGAATGACGAGGATATACATCAAATAGAAATAGCAGACTCCCCAAGCAATAACGGTAGCCCAAGCTGCGCCCTGAATCCCCATTGCGGGTATGGGGCCGAGGCCGAATATGAAGATGGGGTCGAGGATGGCGTTGATGAGGCCTGCGCCAGCCATCAATATGCTAGGTGTCTTGGTGTCGCCACACGCTCGCAATATGCTATTGCCCGTCATGATGCAGACGATCATGATGCTGCCTGGAAACCAGACGAGCATGTACTCCCTGATTGAGGGCATTAGCGATTCGCGAGCACCCATCAAGTGAAATATGCTGTCCATGAAGAACCAGCAGACGACTACTACAATGGCGGCGAGTAGTAAGGAAATGTAGTTAATTACCGTGGATGCTTCTTTAGCTTTCTCGTATTCAGACCGGCCTAGATACTTGCCGACGACGGCTGAGGCGCCGATGCCAAGGCCGATAGCAAGGCTCATAATGGTAAAGGTAACCGGAAACGTAAAGCTAATTGCAGCCAGCGCTTCGGTGCCGAGAAAGCTGATGAATAATGTGTCTACGAGGCTAAACGTGAATAGCAGGAGCATGCCGATGATCATCGGAGTCGTCATGCGGATGAGAGATTTTTGAATGGAGCCTTCGGACAGATTGTAGCTGTACTTATTGCTAGTCGAAGACATAGTTAATTATTAGCCTAATGTGAATGCTAAATCAGAATCAGTGCTGATCGTCAGTGCTGATCAATATACCTTACTTTTGAAATCATGTTCCCCCTGACACAGGAAGTTGCAAAGCCTAGTCAGTAAGGCCTTTGTGCAGCATGCTCAGTTGCTTATATATCTTTGGATTGCCGTACAACAATTGCTTCGCATCAGTTAGATTAGGGTTTCCGCTTTCGCTGGCCAATAATCCACCCGCTTCTTGCAAGATGAGCTTGGCCGCAGCTAAAGAAAGCATATTTTCGTTCGCCGAACAGCCGCCCTGCAGTCGGTCTGCCGCAATTTGCACCATATCCAAAGCGGTGCAGCCGGAGATCCTCGGGCTGGCACCCGCGGTCATGATTTCTGTTTGTAGACCCAGTGCGAGGTCTTGTGGCATGCCGTCGGGGTTGAGACCGATAAGACTTCCGGAAATCTCTGTGCGCTTGCCTACGCGGATACGATGCGAGTTGAGTCGAGCGCCCTTACCTCTGGTTGCAATGAATTCCTCGCGCAGAAGAGGGCAGACTAAGATTGCATGCTGAATCACGCCGTCAATTTGGCAGGCTAGTGATACGCCGAACTGCGTATAGCCAGTAGCGAAATTTCTACTCCCTAGAAGTGGGTCGATAAGCCAGACAGTGTCCTTGTTCTCTCCCTGTTTGAGGCCGGAGGCGCGGGAGTGAAAGCTGTGCTCGGGGTGGGCCTTTTCTAAATGGTAGAAGATTGTTTTTTCGGCTTCTAAATCCATCGATGTGAGGAAATGAGCAGGGTCGTCATTGATGATCTTAATTCTGTCGAGACGGTCGCTGCTATGTGCTATTGCCTCGGCCGCATCTCTGGCGGCTTGAAGCGCGATATTTAACAAGGGATGCATTGCTGACTTCCTGAGCTTGCTAACGGGCGTCGGCCTGTTAGGAAGCAATTTTGGGCTTCTATCGAGATGATCGAGCCCATTTGTCGCGGGTCTGTTGGAGAATTCTTAGGGAATTACTTCCGCTCATGCACTGCGCTACAGCCACCGATATTCACAGTTATGATAGCAAACAAAAGAAAGCAGAAGGAAACTATTACGCTTTAGGGTGCCTCTGAACAATTCTATGGCACTTCTGGCTTTTGGAATGTCGAGACCAAGGCGTTTCTTTGCAGGCATGTGTTCGCCTGCCAGTAAGAAACAACATGGAGATCGGAGCAGTCCAAAGGTCGCGAAGGGCGAGCCCTGAAGCATTCAGCGGCCTCATTGCAGTTCTTGTTTAGGACAAAAGCAGTAACGGCGAACTGCGCATCGCGGTTGAACGTTTCAGGACTCGCAGAACTCCCATGGAATTGTTCAGAGGCATCCTAAGCAACCAAGGTGTCCCTCTGACATGAATTTAACCGCTGTTAGCCCGCGACACCGTATCTATCCTGCTATAATTCGAGCCTCTTAGTTTACGAGTAGTAATAGTAAAATGTTTGATTTCAACCAGATATGTGTAGTTCTAGTTAATACCTCTCATCCGGGAAATATCGGAGCTACCGCACGAGCGATGAAGAATATGGGCCTTAGCAAATTGACTTTGGTAGCGCCGGCGGACTTTCCTAGCGGCGTGGCCGTGGGTCGGGCGGTTTCTGCGGTCGATATTCTCGATAATGCCCGAGTGGTTCCCAGTCTTCAGGAGGCTGTCGAGGGCTGTGGTCTGGTCATCGGAGCAAGTGCGCGGTCTCGTAACATCCCTTGGCCGATGGTTTCGCCTGAGCAGTGTGGGCAGAAGGCGGTGGCAGAGGCGGCAGCCAACAAAGTCGCACTGGTATTTGGCCGGGAAGATGCGGGACTTAACAACGAGGAGCTCCAGCTGTGTCATTTCCATGTGCAGATACCTGCAGACCCGAACTATAGCTCATTAAATCTGTCAGCGGCTGTGATGGTAGTTTGTTATGAAGTGCGCAAGGCAGCATTAGCCTTGGATGAGCGGCCGGTGGTTGCTGAGGATGAGCTTTGGGATCAACAGAAGGCAAATGGAGAGCAAGTTGAACACTTCTATGTTCATTTAGAGAGAGTGATGACGGTCATTAAATTTCATGATCCTGAGAATCCCCGACAGCTTATGCCAAGAATGCGCCGCTTGTTTAGTCGCATCAGGATCGATGTGATGGAGATGAATATACTAAGAGGAATTCTATCTAATATAGAATTCAGGCTGGACAGTGAGAAGAAACTCAAGGCTCAGCTAGAGGAATACGAAACTGTTGAGGAGCCTCAGCCTTAAGCCGTATTGAGTTCGACGTGGGTATTTTTTTAGCGTTTTAAAAAGGGTGCGTCAATTCTTGACGAGAAATATCTATTTTTGACAATTGAATATTTAGACTAATTTAATGACAGGTCTAGTTATCTGAAGTGTCGAGATAGACTTTTTATTTCAGCGATGGACCTTATTTATAGGCATTGCGAGTCAGATTAGTCTCGAGATGTCCGACTTCGCGCTCATTAGTGAAGACGCAGAGATTATGGAGGTGCGTTTCTGGCTTGCTTATAGTTCGCCTAGCTATCGTGACGATACGCGTAAGAAATTAATCTTGAAGAAACTGCCCGCCAGTGATCGCAGTGGAGCAAAGCTCGTGATACTCGAAGAGATAAATTCCAAGGTTCGCATCTATGGGGCTTTCTTCCATAGAGTGACTATTTCTTGAGGATCTGAGATTAGAACGACGCGAACGTTAGTACTGCCATACTAACGTCTGCGCTGATTGGTTCTTTTCTGAGCATATTTTGGTTTAGCCTTCGGGATTAGGCATTTATCCCCATCACCAATTAAATCAGCTCTGCCGATTCCGTGCAGAGCCTCTCTGAGCATTGGCCAATTCTTTTCATCGTGGTAACGCAGAAATGCTTTCTGCAGGCGTCGCTGATCAATGTCTTTGCAGATGGCGAGCTTCTCGCTCTTGTAGCGCACTTTTTCCAACGGGTTTCGCTCTGAATAATACATAGCGGTAGCGAGTGCCATCGGTGATGGGTAGAAGGTCTGAACTTGATCTGGTCTGAAGTTCCTCTGTTTAAGCCACAGGCTGAGATTCAACATGTCTTCGGTATCGCTTCCCGGGTGGGCAGCAATGAAGTAAGGAATCAAATACTGTTCCTTGCCTGCTTTCTTCGAAAATTTATCAAACAATACCTTGAAATCATCGTAGGCAGAAATGCCCGGCTTCATCATCTTCGAGAGTGTTTTGTCTTCGCTGTGCTCCGGCGCAATCTTCAGATAGCCGCCAACATGATGCGTGACTAGCTCTTCTATATACTCTGGATCTTTCAGGGCGAGGTCGTAGCGAAGACCTGATGCAATTGCGACGCGCTTAACACCGGGTACCGCTCGCGCTTTTCTATATAGTTGCGTCGTGGGGCTGTGATCAGTGTTCAGATGCTTGCAGATGCTGGGGTAGACGCAGGAGAGCCGTTTGCAAGTCTTCTGAATCTTCGGTGACTTGCAATTCAGCTTGTACATGTTCGCCGTGGGTCCGCCGAGATCTGAGATAGTTCCGGTAAACCCAGGAACTTGGTCCCTGATTTTTCCAATTTCGCGCAAAATAGATTCTTCCGAACGACTCTGAATGATTCGCCCCTCATGTTCGGTAATGGAGCAGAACGTACAGCCGCCAAAACAACCGCGCATGATATTTACAGACGTCTTGATCATGTCATAGGCAGGAATTTTTGCATCACCATATGACGGATGTGGTCGTCGCTGATAGGGGAGGTCGAATATCCAATCCATCTCTTCGGTTTCCAGAGGAATCGGAGGTGTGTTAACCCATATCTCTTGAGTGCCATGCTTCTGGACTAGAGGCTTGGCATTGTAGGGATTCGCCTCCTGATGTAATACCCGTGATGCGTGTGCATACAGGGCAGGATCATTTGTCACTTTATTGAAGGAGGGAAGTCGAATATAGGTGGTTTCGGAGTCGTACTTCTCTTTCCGTTGCAATGGCAACGGGATTATCCGTACTGCCTGCGGCGCTTGATCGCTATCGGGACTCGCTGTTTTGGAACTGCCTGCCTCGGAACTCTTTGTTTCAGCGCTGAGTGCCTCGGAGTTTTCTCCATCATTCTTATTATATTCATAGGGATTCGGCAGTTGCTCGATTTTCGAGGGCCAATCAATGCGAGTTGAATCTATCTCGGTCCAACCCTGGGGTACTTCGGCGGCTACGCGCGCGGTTCCGCGCAAAAATTTCATGTCCGCGACTGTTTTGCCAGAAGCAAATTGATGAGCAACTTCTACTAGGGCTCGTTCAGCGTTTCCAAATAACAGTATGTTCGCATTCGAATCGATTAAAACGGAGCGTCTTACGCTGTCGCTCCAATAATCGTATTGCGCGATGCGTCGCAGACTGGCTTCGATGCCACCGATGACGATAGGAGTATCGTAGTAGGCTTCGCGACAGCGCTGGCTGTAGACAATAACTGATCGATCCGGACGCCTGCCTGCTTCGCCTTTAGGTGTGTAGGCATCATCACTACGCATACGCAGGTCAGCAGTATAACGATTGATTAAAGAATCCATGTTGCCAGCGGTAATACCGAAGAAAAGGTTCGGTTTGCCGAGTATCTTGAAGGGATCGGCGCTATCCCAAGAAGGTTGCGAGATAATCCCAACCCTAAACCCCTGTGCCTCTAACAACCTTCCTATAACTGCCATACCGAAGCTTGGGTGATCGACATAGGCATCTCCTGTGACGATGATTATGTCGCAGCTATCCCAGCCCAATTGGTCCATCTCATCGCGTGACATGGGTAGATAGGGTGCTGTTTCAAAGCACTCCGCCCAGTATTTCGGATAGGAAAAAAGTTTTCGCGGGGTATGCTGTGAACCGCTGGCTGGGGAATTTTTGTCTGATATTTGCGGCATGCTTATCTGGAGCTCGGTTTATGTAATGGTGAATTAAGGACGAATTGAAAATTAGAAACTTATCTCGTTGTGTCTAGAAGAATTCTTCCAGTAGGAGCTTGTCTCCATTGACCCGGAGAACGCTATCTTGCAGGCTGGCCTCTACCAAGATTCTGCCGTTCGCGATAGTGAGATAACCCTGCTGCACATAGGGTTTGACTACACCGGCTAGTGGGCTGCGCAGAATAGACTCTAGGTCTAGAGATATATCGAGACCCATATTCAAAGCAGCGATGGCTTCGTTGATATCTAATTCGGTAGAGGTGTTTAACGCGCTGATACCAGCCCATAGAACGCGTAGATCAACAGTATGATCACCGTCGTAGGAGTTTGCTTCTATTCGGTTATTGAACTCTAGGGGGTTTTGTAAGACGAGGAGGTACAACTCTTGCCCAAGTTCGGTGAAGTCTGCTGACAGCGTTTCGGCGCCGGCATTGATTTCGTTCTGCAGTTCGCTAAGTAGCATGGAATAGTCGCGTAGCAGTTCATTGTTGACTTGCTTGACTTCAGTAAGCCAGCTGAATGAGCTGACTGGGATTTCACTCTCTATACTCGCGACGCTAACTGTCTGATAGATCTCGCTGGAATTATCTTCGGTGTTCGATGCCTGCAGGCCGTAGTCAATGCCTATGTCTGATACTGAAAATGGCAGGGGCAGAGTGCTACTCACGACAGGAATCGCGAGAGTTGCGCGACTCTCGGCTAGTATGTCATTAATCTGCGTCGTAGAACTCGTTAATGTCATTCCAGAAATCAGCACGTTGAAATTTCCCGCGTTCTCGGTAGCTGATAGCTCACCCATCTGTATTGAGAAGTTAACTGACTGATCTGAAGCTACGTCGACATTTGCGTCTAACCCGCTAAAGTTTAATTCTCGAGCTGCTTCGCTAAAGTTCAGTGCGCTGACATTCATATTCACCCGCATTGATTGATCGAAGCGCGCCAATAGCTTTAGTGTGATGTCGGGCAGGGGGAAGGGGAGATCGGCAATTGCGATGTCGAATAAGTCGTTGCGAATACTCGGCTGAATAACTGCATACGCCAGGCCGATGCTAAGCCCATCTTCGGTCTGCAGAAGCGGGCCGTGATCGATATCGAAATCCATGGTTAGTGCGATCGCATCGGTACCAATAGGTGTATAGATAAACTCTATGGTTGTTGTGCTGCTAAACCAGCCGTCGCTAAATTCGTTGCGGCGAATCTCAAATTGACTCTCGGCCTTTGGTGGGATGAGTGTTAGCAGATTGTCGATAATCGCGCGCTCTATTTCGGCGCCTATGACCTTTGGCATAAGAGTAAGCGCCAAAAGAATTAGCATAGCGACTACGAGGAGTACTTTTACTGCTATAGATTTCATAGATTATCTGCCGTTCCTGGATAGTGCCGCTTAGCCTGAGCAAGCGCGTCACTATAGCAGAATTTGCGTCGAAATTTTCGTGTTTAGTCTCTGTGTGCCGTGATTTTGTAGGCGCAACGCCTCGCTCCTGCAAGAAGATGGTCGGTGCGCGTAACCGTTGCCTCATTTTCGAAAAGGCGCTGAAAAATTTCTAGTTCAGACTTGCAGAATTGCTGGCAGCTGGTTGCCGCACTACAGATTGGGCAATGATTCTCTATAAGCATCCAGCCATCGGGCAGTAGGCGCACTTCGGCCATATAGCCTTCTTCGCTGCGCAGCTCAGCGAGTCGCTCTATCTGTGGCTGCAGTTCGGCGTTAGTGGCATCTAATTGGGTACGATAAGTAGCTTCGATTTTTTCGCTGCGCTCATCGATGAGTTGGTTTAGGCTTTCCTCGCCAAGTGAGGAGCGTATGACATCGATCAGCTCGATAGTTGTTTGTGAGTGGCTGTCTGGGAATCTGGCGTGCCCGCTCTTGCTCAATTTCCACATATGCACCGGACGTCCGCGCGTCTGTCGCTCCTCTTGAGTTTGTTCTACCAATCCTTTGGACTCTAAGTCGGCGAGGTGTTGGCGAACTCCCATAGTTGTCATACCCAATTGTTTTGAAAGAATTTTTACTGACTGCGGCCCCCGCGTTTTTAAGCGGTGCGTAATTCGATCTTGGCTTTTTGGCAGTTGCATAACGTTGACTCGCATTAACTTGGTGCTGATTATCTCCTTAATCGGCACTTTAAATAAATATCTCTGCATGACTTTGTAATAAAGTACTTAATTATATCGACCTTAGGGTGGTTCAATTGAGGCTAAGGAACGATTTTTGCTGCTGGCGGTACCTGAATATGCCGCCGGGGCGGCGGTTTCGCCCAGTACTACGGCGAATGGCTGCACATAGTGACCGAGACGAACTACATCGCACTTACTGAGGTCAAAGGTGCTAAACCTATTGAAAAATTTTGAGATATTGGTTTAGTGCTCGATGACGTCAACGCCCTGATTAGTCGAAGGCTCCGAGTGACGGCAGCGGGCTCGATGGGTATCCACACTTGCGTCGGGTCTATTATTGCGATGACAATGGGTAGATTGAGAATTTGTGGAGTATCTCTGCGAAGATCCAGTCGAGCGTAACGACTATTCACATTGAACTCGCCATTCGGTAGCATGAGCCAGCTTCTCCATCTCACCATCTACCGCATGCTTGGCATGCCTACCGTACACTCCGGGCAAGGCGCATATGAGTTTCGACGCACCGCTGCTGGTCACCTTTGTTGCCTACCTGATTCTGATATTGTTCTTAGGCATTAAGGCATATAGACGCACACATAGTCTGGACGATTACATTCTAGGCGGTCGTAAGCTCGGTGCGGTTGTTACCGCGCTCAGTGTCGGTGCTTCGGATATGAGCGGCTGGCTCCTGTTGGGGCTACCTGGCGCTATTTATCTCTCGGGGCTCAGTGAGGTTTGGATAGGCATCGGCCTAGTGCTGGGTGCCTACTGCAATTGGTTGTTCGTATCCAAGCGCCTTCGAATCTACAGTCATTATGCCAACAACTCACTAACACTGCCGGACTACTTCGAGAACCGCTTTAACGATACAACTAGAGTTTTACGCCTCGTGTCGGCCTTCGTAATTTTGCTGTTCTTTACCTTCTACACCGCGTCCGGGTTAGTAGGCGGAGCAATACTGTTCGAGAACAGCTTCGGTTTGCAGTACTCAACCGCGCTAATCTCCGGCGGATTGATAATCGTTGGCTATACGTTCATCGGCGGCTTTCTAGCGGTTGCTTGGACAGATGCTGTGCAAGCAGTTCTCATGTTCTTAGCGCTGCTAGTTGCGCCGACTGTGGTGATACTTAATAGCGGCGGAACGGATGTGGTGTGGGAGCAGATGCAAGCCGTCAACCCTCAGAGCACTGAGTTGTTAAGCAACATGACAGTTATTGGTTTTGTATCTCTAATCGCTTGGGGGCTGGGTTATTTCGGTCAGCCGCACATCCTGGCGAGATTCATGGCGGTCGAGAATCCACAGAAGCTAGTCGCGGCAAGACGCATCGCCATGGTGTGGATGGCGCTGGTGCTATTCGGCTCGGTAGCCACGGGCCTAGTCGGCATCGCTTATTTCGCAGATAACCCATTGGAAAACCCAGAGACTGTTTTCATCGCACTCAGTCAGCAACTATTTAACCCCTGGGTCGCCGGAATCATAATAGCGGCCGTATTGTCGGCGATTATGTCCACTGTAGACTCGCAGTTATTGGTTTCGTCTTCTGTAATCAGTGAAGACTTCTATCGCGTGTTCGTAAGGCCGCAGGCGTCCGAAAAGGAATTGCTAATGGTGAGTCGAGGCGCAGTAGTCGCAATCGCGCTACTTGCCATGGTTATAGCTAGCGATAGAGAGAGTAAGGTGCTGGACTTGGTAAGCTACGCATGGGCAGGCTTCGGCGCCGCGTTTGGCCCGGTGATTGTGTTCTCATTGTTCTGGCGGTCGATGACTGCCGCATCAGCGATTGCAGGCATGATCGTCGGAGCCGTAACAGTCGTCGTCTGGTCTAATTTGACTGGCGGGCTGTTCGACCTATACGAAATAGTACCTGGCTTCGCTTTAGCGTCGGTGGTTATAGTAATTGTTACAATGCTGAAACCGGCATCGGATGCGCAGGCGCTAAACACCTTTGAAGAAGTCGAGCAGCTAGTTAAGGATTAAGCTGCATGCGGATATGAGGGATACGATCCTCATCGTAAGGCTCAGATACAGTCTCGAACCCCAGCTCAATATAGAACTTTTGCAAATAGGCCTGCGCTGAAATAGTAATACCCTTGCCAGTCCAGTGCTGCCTGCAGAACGCTAGCGAGCTCAACATCAACGCCTTGCCGACACCACTTCCTCGAATCGATTTCTTGGTGATAACCCTGCCAATAGACGCGCCTTCATACTTTGTACCCGGTGGAAGCAGCCTGCTATAGGAAACAAGCTGGGCCTCATCAGTGCCGGACAGATGCCCCATGACGTGCAGAGCCTCGTGATCGTAGCCATCTACATCCTGATATGCGCAGTCCTGCTCGACGACAAAAACCTCGGCACGCAGCTGCAGTACCCGATACAGATCCTCGGTGCTCAGTTCATTGAATCGCAAACACGACCAAACTATTTCATTACTCATTCTCTTCGCCTAGCACTGCTCATTAATAGCGATGTCTATTCTAGCTTAAGTCATCACAATATGTGATCGACGCTCGGGGATACAAAAAAAAGGGCCTAGGATGCTATACTTCGAGCGCTTCAGCCCCGGTGGCACAGCTGGATAGCGCGGCCCCCTCCTAAGGGGCAGGTCACAGGTTCGACTCCTGTCCGGGGCACCATATAACAAGGTTTTCAGAGGGCTGATCCCCAAAACACTCTGACAATATACTTTGTGTGACCAATATGTGGCCGTTATTTGCGAGTCATGCAGAAGCCACTCAAATCTTCAATTGACCTCCGTCAATTTCCTAACCGTCCGTCCACGATAGTATGTATAGGGGTGCAATGGAACCATCCTGACTTATCGGGGTGTGCCCCTAGGGTTGGGTCGGGTGGCAGTTATTAGGAAAC
>JAPKAI010000066.1 GCA_028825335.1 Gammaproteobacteria bacterium
TGGTCTCTGTGCTGCCCCTGGAGAGCAATACATCTAAGCCTTTGCCGAGTCTTCTTTTATCAGTCATCTTGCATTAGGGCTCAGGTAAACGGGTTTTGTTCCCTAGGTTCAAAAAAGGTTCAAAAAAATTTGAACAAAAGCGAAACTACAGCTTAAACAGCGGCTCTTGCGGCTGCTTCATCGCTGCGTCTCAATACTTCGCCAGCCAACGCGAGATAAGCGATTGCTCCCCGGGACTGCTTGTCGTAATTCAAAACAGGCTTGCCGTAGCCAGGGGCCTCGGCTAGACGAACATTTCTCGGTACGACTGTACGGTAGACTGCATCTCCAAAAAAGCTAATTAGCTGGCCATTAACCTCTGAGGTTAGTTTGTTTCGCGGATCATACATGGTGCGTACGATTCCTTCGATCTTTAAGTCCGGATTCAAGCTATCACGTATCGCATTAATCGTATCCATCAAGGCAGACAAGCCTTCAAGGGCATAATATTCACACTGCATCGGTATAACAACACCGTCGGCTGCGACCATCGCGTTAATCGTCAACATATTTAATGAAGGAGGGCAGTCGATGACTACATAGTCATAGCGGTGACGAACTTGTTCAATAATTTGGCGGAGTCGAAGTTCACGGTTATCTTCGTTTATCAGCTCCACTTCGGCTGCGACCAGATCGCCATTTGCCGGCAGCAAATCGTATCCAGATGCTTCGGGTCGTTGGACGACCTCGTCAAAGGTCGCGTACTGCATCAGCACATCATAAATTGATGTCTCTAATGAGGACTTGTCGACTCCGCTACCCATAGTGGCATTACCTTGTGGGTCCAGATCGATCAGCAGCACATTTTTTCGAGTAAATTTTAACGACGCCGCAAGATTCACAGAAGTCGTAGTCTTACCTACACCACCTTTCTGATTTGCTATTGCGAGAACTTTGGCCACTGGTTTCTTCCTAACTTGTAATCTTAACTTCTATCCTAAGCTATTGTGCTTAGCTACGGCTCGTGAACATTGTATCAAATTCTTACTGATTATTCGGTCGACTATGCTCAAGTATTGAAATTGAAGCTTCCCTATCTTTTTCGCATTATCTCAATTAGATGGCGCTGTGATTCACTGCCAGGAACATCCAATTTAATACTTTTCGATAGCTCAAACCCATCTGGCAATCGCGCTATTTCGTCCTCGGGATAATGCCCCTTCATAGCCAATAATTTGCACTCGTCGGAGAATATTGGCTGCAGCATAGTCAATGCATCCGCTAGTGTAGAGAACGCTCGACACATCACCATATCAATTTGCTGGATACTTTGATAGTGCTCTACTCGACAATTTTCGATAGAAATATTGTCCAAGCCCAGCTGGATTTTCGCCTGGAACATGAACCGTGTTTTCTTGCCATTGGAGTCAATCAATACGAAGTTTTTTTCTGGATTCAAGATCGCTAGAGGAATTCCCGGCAGTCCCGCGCCAGCACCAATATCTGCTATTAGATTTCCTCCCAAGTAAGGATCTACACAGAGGCTGTCGAGAATATGCCTTGAGACCAGAGAATCCGATTCATTACTTCCGAGAAGGTTATACGCCGAATTCCATTTCTTGAGTAAGTCGATATAGGCCAGTAAAGAACAAAGCATTTCCTCGTTACAATTTAGCGACAGCGATGAAATACCACACTGTAACTCCTCTCGGATTAAATCTGTCATCTGTTCACCGTGGGGCTAGCCAGCCTTGCGATTTGTCGTCCGGTGTTTCTTTAAGTAGATTAGCAAAAGCGATATTGCCGCTGGAGTTATGCCGGGAATGCGAGAGGCTCGACCAATATTTTCTGGTTTAGCTTCTAATAGTTTCTGCTTCAATTCATTTGAAAGACCCTGCATCTGCTGATAGTCAAAATCAACAGGCAGCTTTGTGTTTTCTTGCTTCTTCAGACGCTCAATGTCTTCTTCCTGTCGATCTATATAGCCCTGATACTTGATCTGTATTTCTGCCTGCTGTGTTGACTGAGCCTCAATCGCCGCCTGTAGTTTCTCTGATGTGCTGCCCGGGAAATCCATATCACCGTTATAAGCAGCCAGCAAGGGGCCGTGCTCTACTCTAGGCCTAGCCAGCAGATCAGCCAGGCTATATTCGCGGGAAATGGGTTTTTCTAACAAGTGATTTATGCGCTCAGCCCGATCTGTGTTGGGCTGCACCCAGGTGCTGCGTAAAAATTGCAGCTCTTCTTCGATTCGAATTTTCTTCTCGCTGTAAAATGCCCAGCGCTCATCATCGACCAAGCCTAATCTTCTCCCGTGTTCGGTAAGACGCAGGTCGGCATTATCCTCTCGCAGGGTTAGTCTGTATTCCGCACGACTGGTAAACATGCGATAAGGCTCGTTCGTACCGAGAGTAATTAGGTCATCGATTAACACGCCGATGTAGGCCTCATCTCTTCGCGGACACCAAGACTCAAGTCCTCGCGCATCTAGACCTGCGTTCAGTCCAGCCATCAGTCCCTGTGCGCCAGCTTCTTCGTATCCAGTTGTCCCATTGATCTGACCCGCGAAGTAGAGCCCTTTGACGAATTTAGTTTCTAGGGAGTAATGCAAGTCTCTCGGGTCGAAGAAGTCATATTCAATTGCGTAACCGGGGCGTGTTATGTGTGCGTTCTCAAAGCCCTTAATTTCACGGACCATTTCCAATTGCACATCGAACGGTAAACTTGTCGAGATACCGTTTGGATAAAGTTCTTTTGTGTTTAAGCCTTCTGGCTCAACAAAGATCTGATGAGACAGTTTGTCAGCAAAGCGCATCACCTTGTCTTCGATCGATGGGCAATAACGCGGTCCTGTTCCCTCGATAACTCCTGTGTACATGGGCGACCGATCTAATCCGCCGCGAATTACTTCATGGCACTTTTCGTTAGTGCTGGTGATGTAACAATTAATTTGTTCAGGGTGATCCGACTGTTTTCCTAGATAAGACATTACTGGGAGAGGTGTGTCGCCTTCCTGAACTTGCATCACTGAAAAATCGACAGAGTCGGCATCGAGTCGTGGCGGCGTTCCGGTCTTAAGGCGATTGACCCTAAAAGGCAATTCACGCAATCGATTAGCAAGGGCGATAGCAGGTGGATCTCCAGCTCTACCGCCCGAGGTGTTTTCTAGGCCGATGTGTATTTTCCCACCTAAGAACGTACCGGTGGTTAGCACGACTCTCGGTGCTCTGATGAGCATTCCCATCTGTGTAACGACCCCAACGATTGCCTCGTCTTCGATAAGGAGGTCGTCTACACCTTGTTGAAACAGAGAGAGGTTCTCTTGTTGTTCCAACATTTCTCGGATTGCTGCTCTGTACAAAACTCTATCAGCCTGTGCCCGAGTAGCTCTTACCGCAGGTCCTTTACTCGCATTTAAGACACGGAATTGTATGCCGGCCAGATCTACAGCTTTCGCCATGGCTCCGCCAAGAGCGTCGATTTCTTTAACCAGATGACTCTTACCAATACCTCCAATCGCTGGATTGCAGGACATCTGACCTAGGGTTTCTATGCTGTGAGTAACTAGTAAAGTAGCAACGCCTTGGCGCGCAGAAGCCAAGGCTGCCTCAGTACCGGCATGGCCTCCACCTACAATGATCACGTCAAATGTTTTGCTATATTCCACAATTTTCCGGGTTTATCTAACGGGCCTATTTAAAAGGGCTGGCAAGTATAAGGCCTAATTCTTAAACTGATAGTTATATCTTTATTAAAATATTACTAATACTTAGTCATGTATTTATTAGATATATAGATATATAGAGTATTGATGTTAATATTAATAGCTATAGGAATATCTGTTGATATACAAACTAAATTTATATTTTTCAATAGCTTAAAGCAATGAAAACTTTGTAGATAAGCACTGAATAGAGCAACAATAGCCTATTAGCCCTTGTGTATCGTTTAGGCTGCACGGCAAATGAATCAATTTAGTACAAAACAATTCATCTGTTATCCCGAAAATCCTTCAGCTTATACACATCTTTCAAACGGGTATAATCAGCACCCAATAATTCCTATGAATTATTTACCAACGCAAAAGTTGGAGAATATTTCTCCTAACAAATCATCGCTGGTAAACTCACCAGTTATCGCTCCGAGCTGTATCTGAGCAAAACGTAGATCTTCTGCGATCAACTCCAACGAAGAATTTGTTGCTAACAGCTCTAAAGCAGATTTAACGAGTTTTTTCGCATTATCTAAAGCAGTTAGGTGTCTCTCGCGGGCTATGAAAACCCCTTCCTCCGTGGCGTTAAAACCGATAGCTTCTTTTATATACTCTCTAAGTAATTCAATACCGACATTTTCTTTGGCAGAGAGACTAATGGCTTGTATCGAATAATCGAGATAGCTGACCGCAGATAGACTCGGGACTTCACTGTTTAGTAGATCAATCTTGTTATAGATAATCGCGGTGTTCTGCAGATACTCTAGTTCTTTAATTGACTTATCAGTTAATAATACAAGTGGTGATAACAGGTTTTCCACACCTTGCTCTGGTTGTGATTTATCTACTATTAGTAACAACAGGTCAGCTTGCTCCATAGCTAATTGAGCGCGCCTTAGGCCTTCTTGCTCCACTACGTCGTCACTAATCCGAATGCCGGCAGTGTCTATGATGTGTACTGGCAGGCCGTCTATGTTGATCTCTTCAGATAGTAGGTCTCTCGTGGTACCTGGGATATCTGTGACAATCGCACTATCTACACCTGACAGAGCGTTTAAAAGACTAGACTTACCCGCGTTCGGCTTACCTGCGATAACAACATTAATCCCTTCTTTTAATAGTGCGCCTTGTTTCGCTTGGGCTAGGGTCGCTTCTATCGACCCGAGAATAGCGCTTAGAGAATCTGCGACTTTGTTGTCACTAACGAAATCTATGTCTTCGTCTGAGAAATCAATTGTAGCCTCGATGTGTACTCTTGCTTCTATTAATAGTCGCAGCAGGTTTATTATTTTATTGGAGAACTCGCCCTGTAGTGTTCGTAGTGCAGACTTCGCGGCTTGTTTTGAATTGGACTCAATTAGGTCGGCAATAGCCTCAGCTTGGAGCAAGTCTATTTTGTTGTTCAGAAATGCGCGTTCCGAGAACTCACCAGGATTGGCGAGTCTTGCGCCTAGTTGTACGGTGCGCTCGAGTAACTCTCTTAATACGTAGGTGCCTCCATGGCCTTGTAGCTCCAATACATCTTCCCCAGTGAAGGAATTCGGGCCGCTGAAGAATAGAGCAATGCCCTGGTCAATGGTTATCTCGGTTGCATCGAGAAAATTGCAAAAATGGGCGTGCCTAGGGGTAGGTGTAAACCCGAGGATCTGTTCACTTATAGAAAGAGCAAGGGGGCCAGATATTCTGACGATACCGACACCTGAGCGCCCGGGAGCAGTCGCGATAGCGCAGACAGTATCAATTTCTAATTGGGATGTTTCCACAGAAGACATAGGCATCGCTAAACACGTTCATAGCAGAAGATCTATAAATTAGGAGAACCTGCCAACCACAGTGATTGGGCTAGGCTTTTTTCGCCGCGTAGGCAGCATCGATCTTTCGTGTGATGTACCACTGCTGTAGTATGCCCAACCCACCGTTTGTTAACCAATACAGTACCAACCCGGCCGGAAACCAGAGAAACAATAAGGTCATCATTATGGGCATCATTTTCATCACCTTAGCCTGCATAGGATCGGCAGGCGCGGGGCTGAGGGTGGTCTGCAAATACATCGTGCCACCCATGAGCAGGGGTAATATAAAGAAGGGGTCACGAACTGAAAGGTCATTCAGCCATAGCATGAAAGGCGCATGCCGTAGTTCTACACTCTCTAATAAGACCCAGTACAGCGCTATGAATACGGGCATCTGCACGAGCATAGGCAAACAACCACCGAAGGGATTTATCTTCTCCTTCTTATAAAGGTCCATAGTGGCCTTCTGCAGCTTCATCTTATCGTCGCCATAGCTCTCTTTGAGCTGCTGCATCTTAGGCATCAGTCTTCGCATGCCAGCCATTGAGCGGTATTGGGTTTCAGATAGTTTATAGAAAGCAGACTTAACTACGACGGTTAATAAAACGATCGAAATACCGTAGTTACCAATTACAGAGTTGATTCTAGAGAGTAGCCAATAGATGGGGCTGGCTATAAACCAGAGGAAGCTATAGTCGATTGTCTTATCTAGCCCAGGAGAGATGTCTCTTAAAACGTATTGGTCTTTCGGCCCCGCGTAATATTGAATATTGTGATTGCCGGTCTCACCCGCTGCTACCTGAAATGCACTGCTGGTGAATTCTCCATAATACTGATCGTTACCGTTCTTTCTGGTAGTTATACGGTTTAGCGATTCTGAATCAGGTACCCATGCAGTAATAAAGTAGTGCTGGCTAAATCCCACCCAGCCTCCCGTTGTTTCTATTGTATCGCTGCCGTTGTCATCGATGTCGTCGAACTCGATTTCAATATAGGGGTCATCTGCCATAGTCGTTACGAAGCCAAGATAGGTCCTACCGAAACCGCCGGCATCACTTGGGTCATCGAAGGCATCTCGTTTGATTTGGCCAAACGCGTTGGCTTGCCAGTTTTCGGAAGAGCGGTTATTAACGATGAAGCTAATATCAATTAGGTAACTGTTTCGATTAAAACCATAGCGCTTTATTACTTCAATTCCATCGGCGGTGGTAGTGGTTAGGTCTACATTCAGACTATCAGACGACTCGCTCATGCTATAGCTAGTAGACGTTGCTCTGTAGATAGCACGACCATCGTTGTCGACGCCATTAGCCCCGATGAGGCCGCTCTGCGCTATATATTCGCGGCCCGGCTGGTTGTCTAGAAGAACAAAGGGGTCATCAGCGACATCTATTTGTTTTAGATAAAGAGGTAATGCGAGATGAACGATGTCGCCACCGACGGGGTCTATGCGAATATCAAAAGAATCGGTGCGAATAGAGATGAGGTCTTCAGTGCTAGTTGTGTCTGCAGCACTTGGATTGCTAACAACAGCGATTGTAGGCGTATCAGATGCATCATTTGTAGCTACTACTTCAGGCGTACCTACTGGAATATCGCTAGGCAGATCATTGCCTACCTGAGTGTTGTTTTGTGCGTTGGGTATCTGTGGAATTTCAACGCGAGATGAGCTGCCGTCATTAATGGAGGGAGGATAGTCTTCCTGCCACTGCAACAACATTAAATAGGTGACAATGGCCAGAGCCGTATAGAGGCCGTATTTAGTTAAATCCATGGTATCTACTTACTCAGTCCATTGACCCTGCGGTCCGAACTCTCGGGAACGGGGTCATGACCCCCTTCGTGAAAAGGGTGGCAGCTGCAGATGCGACGAATACCTAGTGCGGATCCTCGCAGAGAGCCGTGAATTTCAATTGCTTCTTTAGTGTACTGGGAACAGGTGGGGTAAAAGCGGCATTGATTGCCAATGAGCAAGCTCAAACTAGACTGGTAAGCATTGATAAGTCGAATTAGTAATTTGTCCAACATGATAGCTTTTTACCTGTCGTCCTGGTTTTTCGCTGCAGTCCTTATCATCTTGGCGTGTAAGTCTTGCCATAAAGAATCGATCGTATCGATTAACTCTTTATTAGTCAGCTTATCAGCATCTTTGCGAGCCAATACGACCACGTCTAGTTTGTTCAGTAGCTCTTTATTGTGCCGAAACGTATTTCGCAGTTGGCGCTTTATCCGATTTCTCTGCACAGCTAATGCAACGTTCTTCTTAGCGATAACCAAACCCAATCTGGCGCTGGATCTAGTATTGCGATTGGCTAGCACCAGAAAATGGCGGCAGGAGACTTTAAGCTGAGCATTACTAAATACAGCTTTATAGTCTGCAGCGTTTAATAGCCGAGAAGTTTTAGGAAAGCCGAACTCAGGCACACTTCTTTCTCTCTTCTCATTTGATTAGTAAATCATCGAACAGCAGAGAAAGCGGAGCTTATGCTGATAGTTTAGCGCGCCCTTTAGAACGGCGTCTCTTAATAACAAGACGGCCGCCTTTAGTTGCCATACGCGCCCTAAAACCGTGAGTTCGAGCTCGCTTTAACACACTTGGTTGGAATGTTCTTTTCATATCAATTCATCCGATTCTTCAATAACAAACCGAACGAAACGGTTCGAAAATAGGACCGCGAATTCTAGAGGTTTTAATGCCAACATGCAATGTAATACCAGTATAAATAAAGAATCGAAATAGGGGATCGAGGAGAAAAACTGAACTGTAGTATGCAGGATATCCGCCAAAACGATTGCCCACAACTTCATCCAGAATTTAATAACAAGTTATCCACAGCTTTGTTGTTAACAACTAGCCAGAATTGCTGTGAATAGAAGTGATTTCCCACTCGGGTTTTATCAGATAAATTAGTTTAACATACTGATAAATAAGCATATAAAACATACTGAGAAAGACTAAATTTAATTTGTGTGGCAGTGGATAACTCTTGCTTGAGTCGATAGAATTGTTGCCTGTTTTGAAAAACAATAATTCATGCGGGTAATAAAAACGTGGCGTTAACGATCTGGCAAGAATGTATCGACTGCTTGAAAGCAGAATTACCCTCTCAACAATTCAATACGTGGATAAGACCACTGCACGTAGAACTAGATTCGTCAGTCCTGCGCATCTTTGCCCCTAATCGATTTATTTTAGATTGGGTAAAAGGAAAGTTTTTATCGCGAATAGCAGAAATTGTAACTGAGTCGGACGAGGCTTCACTGGAGATCCAGCTGGAAGTATTTAGTGGTGATGCGTCTCAGCGAGTTGCAATGGCGCCGCCGCAATCAGCAACGGCCAGTGGGCCCAAATCAAAAGAGAGGATTAGAAAGACCCTCAATGCCAATGATCAGCTAAAGACACAGACGATAGCAGCGCCAGCGATAGCTTTAAATTCGAGTAGGCCGGCAGAATTGGAAAGGCGCAATGTCGACATCGTTATCGAGGGTAAGCTCAGGCATCGGGGCGCTCTAAATGTTGAAAACACTTTCGATAATTTTGTTGAAGGCAAGTCTAATCAGCTCGCTAGAGCCGCCGCAATACAGGTAGCGGAAAATCCTGGCTATGCCTACAACCCCCTATTTATTTATGGAGGTGTGGGGTTAGGTAAGACTCACTTAATGCATGCTATTGGTAATTATTTGGTGGCTAAAAAGCCAAACGCCAAGGTTGTCTATCTGCACTCTGAGACCTTCGTTGCGACTATGGTAACCGCACTGCAATTGAATGCTATTAATGAATTTAAACGTTTCTATCGCTCCGTAGACGCCCTATTGATTGATGATATTCAGTTTTTTGCTGGAAAGGAACGATCCCAAGAAGAATTCTTTCATACCTTTAATGCCTTGCTTGAAGGTGGGCAGCAGATCATTTTGACCAGTGATCGCTATCACAAAGAGATTAACGGCCTGGAAGAACGATTGAAATCTAGATTCGGGTGGGGGCTGACGGTTGCTGTGGAGCCGCCAGAGTTGGAAACTAGAGCGGCAATTCTCAAGAATAAGGCAGCACTATCTAACATCGAATTGCCGAATGATGTTGCTATGTTCATAGCACAGCGCCTTCGGTCCAATGTTCGAGAGTTGGAAGGAGCATTGAAGCGCGTTATAGCGCATTCTAACTTCACCGGTCAGAAAATTGATCTCGACCTTATTAAAGAAGCACTTCGCGATCTTTTTGCTCTGCAAGATAAGTTAGTGACGATCGATAATATTCAGCGCTCCGTTGCTGAGTATTACAAGATTAAGATGTCAGACATGCTCTCGAAACGCCGTAATCGGTCAGTAGCGAGGCCCCGCCAGGTGGCTATGTGCCTTTCTAAAGAATTAACCAATCACAGCTTGCCAGAGATTGGCGATGCTTTTGGTGGTCGGGACCATACAACCGTGATGCATGCCTGCAAGCAGGTTAAGAAACTCCGCGGTAGCTCTATAGACATACAAGAAGACTATAATAATTTGCTCAGATCATTATCGACTTAACTCTAGCGCATAATGTCTGGGTTTAGAAGATCTCAGCTTAGATAGATAAGGAAAGCAAAGAAATGCATTTTGTTATTTCACGAGAGGCTTTTTTAAAGCCCCTGCAATTAGTTAGTGGTGTTGTCGAGAGACGTCAAACACTTCCAGTTCTCTCCAATGTCCTTTTGGAATTGATAGAGAGTGAGCTATCACTTACTGGTACTGATCTTGAAGTCGAATTGGTTGGCCGAGTGACTGTCGATCAGGCGCATACATCAGGAGCCGTTACGGTTCCGGCGCGTAAACTTTTGGATATTTGCAAATCCCTTTCTGACGATGCCATCATCGAGTTATCGCTTAATGAAAATAAGGTGACCCTTAGGTCTGGGCGAAGTAGGTTTACACTTACTACCCTTCCAGCTTCCGAGTTTCCTATCGTGGACGAGGAGCCAGATACGTTTTCTATTACTATGGCCCAGAGTAAATTACGCGAATTACTAGACAGCACAAGCTTCGCGATGGCTCAGCAAGATGTACGCTATTACCTGAACGGCATGTTGTTCGAAGTAGCGAGTGACTATCTGCGTGTCGTTGCGACCGATGGCCATCGTTTAGCCATGGAAACGCTGGATATGAGCAATCCTATCTCCGAGCCACAGCAACTCATATTGCCCCGAAAGGGAATCATGGAAATGGCCCGCCTGTTGACAGATGACTCCGGAGAAATATCACTTACTTTTGGGCAGAACCATATCCGTGCGAGTGTGACTGCATTTACCTTCACTTCCAAATTGGTAGACGGTAGATTCCCCGATTACAACCGAGTCTTACCGAAGGGTGGAAACAAGGTTCTTCTCGGGAACTGTCAGGAATTGCGGCAGGCTTTTTCTCGTGCATCGATACTATCTAATGAGAAGTATCGCGGTGTACGCGTTTTACTATCTAACGGTGAATTAAAGATTCTTGCTAATAACCCAGAGCAGGAAGAGGCGGAGGAGATTGTTTCGGTTGAGTATGAAGGCGACCCACTGGAGATTGGCTTTAATGTTAGCTACTTAATCGATGTTCTATCCACGCTGAATAGTAACCGGGCACGCATTACGCTTTCAGATCCCAATAGCAGTGCATTGTTAGAAGCTGAAGAAGGTAGTGATGCTTTGTACGTTGTAATGCCGATGCGTTTATAGATACGTACAGCGCATTGAACGCACAACTTCGGCTTTCCTACTTATGAGTATTATAGAGAAGCTCTCCGTTGCAGCGGTACGCAACATTAATAGCCTCGATATCGAGCCTATTGCGACTGTTAACATTCTTCATGGGGAGAATGGTTCGGGTAAGACCAGTATACTCGAGTCTATTCATTTGTTAGCTAGTGGTAGATCTTTCCGTACGAGTAAGTTGGACCCATTAATCAATAGTGAAAAAGACGAGGCTGTTGTTTTTGCGAGGCTAGTCGATGGCAAGGAAATTGGCCTTAGTAAGTCCCGCAGACAAAAACATCATTTGAAGTTTCGGTCAGAGAAGCAATCCAATTGGGAGAACGTTGCCCGAGAGCTGCCCTGCCAGATACTCGATTCCAATTCCTTTCTTTTGCTGGAAGGCGGTCCCAGGTCGCGAAGGCAGTTTCTAGACTGGGGCGTGTTTCACGTGGAACATGGTTTTGTAGAAAATTGGCGGCGTACCAAGAAATCCATCGCGAATAGAAACTTACTACTAAGGCAACGCTCCCCAGATGTTAGTCAGATAGCTGCTTGGGACTCTGAGCTATGCTTGTCAGCGAAAGAAGTACATAGAGCCAGAGCAGAGTATTTCCAACTCTTTCTCCCTTTATTTCTAAAGCTGTATCGAGAAATGAATGGTATCGATAGCGATGCGCTGAGAATTGATTACGAGTGTGGGTGGGATGCCGATAAATGTCTTGCAGATGTTCTAGTAGAAAACCGTGATATTGATATTCGTTATGGAGCAACACAGAGCGGGCCTCATAGAGCCGACCTCTCTTTGAAGATTGGGCGAAATCGGGCAGTCGAAATATTGTCTAGAGGTCAGCAAAAAATGCTGGTTAGTGCTATGAAGATCGCGCAGGGTCTTCTTCTGAGCCAGGCACTCGATAGGAAGTGCATTTTCCTAGTCGATGATCTGCCGTCTGAGCTTGATCATGACAACAGGGTCGCTATTCTTTCGCAGCTAGTAAGCATGGGGAGCCAAATTTTTGTGACCTGTGTGGAGATCGGCGGCATCCTAGATAGCCTTCCTGGCCAGCCCAAACTGGCAACGTTCCACGTGGAACGTGGTACAATAACATCTTGATTTTTAGCCAAATTATCCGATATTAAGAGGGAGGCAGCCGATAGTGTCTGCTAACAAAGCCCTGGAGTAGAAGTATGAGTGAAGAGTCCGGCAGCGAATATAATTCCGATAGCATCAAGGTCTTAAAAGGGCTAGATGCGGTTCGGAAAAGGCCTGGCATGTATATCGGTGATACCGATGATGGAACAGGCCTGCACCATATGGTATTCGAGTTAGTGGATAACTCTGTCGACGAGGCGTTGGCAGGCCACTGCGATGAAGTGCAAGTGATCATTCACATTGGTGAAACGGTCACCGTATCAGACAATGGCCGTGGCATACCGACCGAAATGCATGCCGAAGGGGTCTCTGCAGCGGAAGTGATCATGACGGTCCTGCACGCAGGTGGCAAGTTTGACGACAGCAGCTATAAAGTTTCGGGCGGGCTCCATGGCGTAGGTGTCTCGGTAGTAAACGCCTTGTCTGAAGAGCTAAAACTAACCATCCGACGTGACGGCAAAGTCCACGAGCAGGACTATAAGCACGGCGTTCCAGTTGCCCCGCTCGCTGTAGTTGGCGAGACCAGCGCCACTGGCACGGAGTGTCACTTTAAACCCTCTACCGATACATTTTCTAATGTTGAGTTTCACTACGATATTTTGGCGAAAAAGCTACGTGAGTTAGCGTTTCTGAACGCCGGTGTGGCTATTCGGCTTACCGATGAGCGCTCAGGCAAAGAAGATTTATATAAATACGAAGGCGGGCTAAGAGCCTTTGTTGATTATCTGAACAAGAATAAAGTTGCTGTAAATAAGGCATTTTACTTCAGTTCTGAGCGAAAAGAAGACGGTATTACCGTCGAAGTTGCTCTACAGTGGAACGATTCCTACCAGGAAAATATATTTCCTTATACAAATAATATTCCTCAACGAGATGGGGGAACCCACCTCGCCGGTTTCAGGGGCGCTTTAACTCGAGTGCTTAAAGGCTATATTGACAAGGAGTTGGCAAGTAGGAAGGGAAAAGAAGTTGTCACATCTGGAGACGATGCTCGGGAAGGGCTTACAGCGGTTATTTCGGTGAAGGTGCCGGATCCAAAGTTTTCTTCGCAGACGAAGGATAAGTTAGTGTCCTCCGAAGTTAAATCTGTCGTTGAACAGGAAATGGCATCGCACTTTAGCGACTATCTCTTAGAGAACCCCCAAGACGCAAAACTTATTGTTGGCAAGATGCTAGATGCGGCACGTGCGCGGGAAGCGGCGCGCAAAGCCAGAGAAATGACGCGACGTAAAGGCGCATTAGATATTGCTGGCTTACCAGGCAAACTCGCCGACTGCCAAGAAAAAGATCCTGCACTTTCAGAGATATATATAGTGGAGGGTGACTCGGCGGGTGGTTCTGCAAAACAAGGAAGGAACCGTAAAAACCAGGCTATTTTGCCATTAAAGGGGAAAATTCTAAACGTAGAGAAGGCGCGCTTCGATAAGATGCTGAGCTCAGTTGAGATCGGGACATTGATTAAGGCGCTAGGTTGTGGAATAGGCAACGAAGAATTTACGCCAGAAAACCTGCGCTATCACAGCATTATTATTATGACGGATGCTGATGTTGACGGATCACATATACGAACTCTACTACTGACCTTTTTTTTCCGGCAGATGCGTGAACTGGTTGAGCGCGGCCATATTTTCATCGCACAACCGCCTCTCTACAAGATTCGAAAGGGCAAACAGGAACAATATTTAAAAGACGACATTGAGTTAGCTGAATACAAAACCCAAACAGCCCTCGATGGAGCGAGCCTGCATGTGAATTCGGATGCCCCGGGAATTGCAGATGACGCACTTGAATCATTGGTGAACAAGTACAACAACAGCTATGCAATTATTAGCCGGTTAGCGAGACTCTATCCTACTGAGATTCTGGAGGCGATGATATTCACCAGAAGCCTGGGCGAGGGTGACTTGAAATCTGAAGCGAAAGTGCAGGAATGGCTCAAGGAGTTGAGCGCCAAATTCGCTGAAATGTACGCTAATGTGAGCGCTAACTACACGCTCGAAGCTTTAAAAGACGAAGAGCGGCAACTGTTTTTACCCGAAGCAAAGCTAAATCTCCATGGCTTGGAAAAGTCTTTCGCATTCAGTCGGGACTTCTTTTATTCTGGCGAATACCGAGCACTTACCGATCTCGGACAAACCCTAGTAGGTCTTATAGAACCTGGTGCGTTTGTTAAGCGCGGCGAGAAAACAACAGAAATCTCCTCTTTCGCCGAAGCAGTGGAATGGCTCACCAACGATGCCATGAAAGGCCATTATTTACAGCGCTATAAAGGTCTCGGAGAAATGAACCCAGATCAGCTTTGGGATACTACGATGAATCCAGAAACGAGAAGAATGCTGCAGGTAACTATCGAAGACGCTATTGGAGCTGACCAGCTTTTTAATACTCTAATGGGCGACCAGGTAGAGCCTAGGCGTGAATTTATCGAAGATAATGCGCTAGCCGCGGAAAATTTGGATATTTAGGGTCTACTAACCAAGAAACACGTAAATCGGATCTAGCTAGTACTCAAGATGAGCGCTTGTTAAGAAGAGCTACCTTTGTGCGTATCCAGGCTTCGACATCGGCGGTAAGTTCGCTAGCGCCCCGCTCACCCAGTTCCATTCTCTGTCCTATCACAACAGTAACTATCCCAGGTCTTTTGATAAATTTACCAGCAGGCCAACAGTATCCAGCATTATGAGCTATCGGAATGATGCCCGTGTTTGCGGCGATGGCAAGTTTCGCGCCGCCACGGGAAAACCGTTTAACACTTCCGTAATTGGAACGGCTGCCCTCGGGGAAAACAATAACCGAGTTTCCATTCTGAATTCGATCGACACCTTGTATTAGCAATGAACGACCAGCTTCTCGTGGCTTGCTCCTATCGATTGCTATGGGTTCAAGAAGGCGCATAGACCAACCCCAAAAGGGTATTTGTGTTAATTCCTTCTTCAATATCGGGGATACAGGGAAAACGAGTTTGTAGAATAAAATCGTCTCCCAACTACTTTGATGATTTGCCAATATTATGGCCGGCGTCTTCGGTAAATTTTCAAGTCCGTGAACTACATATCTAACACCGCAGCAGAGCCGTAGCCATTCCAAAACAAAACCACACCAGATGCTGGCAACAACATGACGCCCCTTAGGTGAAAGGACAGGAAAGAGAAGGATAAAAAAGGTCGATATAAAAACAGTGCCTGAATAGTAGCCTACATAAAAACCCGATGATCTTAATCCGAGAAATAATCTAGCCAACATCTTTTGATCCTAGAATGTGCGAAACAGCCATAGATAAATCGTCATGAGTAGGTACAGACAAGCCGTGGGATTCACTAAGAAGTTGCTCGGTAATCAAGCCCTTGCCTGTTCGAACCAAGATAGGATTACAGTCGAAAGCACGAGCAGCTTCTATATCTTTCAAGCTATCTCCTATGA
>JAPKAI010000012.1 GCA_028825335.1 Gammaproteobacteria bacterium
CGGATAGACTGAATGGTCCTGAAGGTGCGCAGATCAAGGCGCAGAGCCCCTTCAACCGTGTCGCTGAGCCTGAAGAGGTCGCCCACGCCGTGCTGTTCCTTGCCTCCGAAGGAGCCGAATTCTCGACCGGTACGATTATCGATGTGAATGGCGCTTCCCATCTGCGCAGCTGAGTTAAAGGCAGAAGTTTTATGAAGCTTTTTTCGATCAAACAATTTCCAACCCTAGTCATTCACTTTCTTTGTGCGTTGGCAGTTTCAAGTGTGTCTGCTCAACCGCCCGAATTCGATGGCAAGATCGTGAAGCAGTTCGATGCCGACAATGCTTATCAGGCTGTCGCGGTAGGACAAGATTCTTTCTATGCGATAAGCAATGTGCGCCTAACTCGGCATGACAAAAACACGGGCAGGGCACTACAACAGTGGGATGACAGCTCGCAATTGAGCAGTCCCCTCAGCCATCTTGACAGCGGCGTGGTCCTAGATGGTAAATTGTACTCGGCTCATTCGAATTATCCGAGCTGGCCAATGACAAGCTCCGTCGAAGTGTGGGATGTAGCGACCCTGAAGCACATCGAAAGCCATAGTTTCGGTGTTATGCTTGGATCTTTCACCTGGTTGGATCGGCACAATGGTTCGTGGTGGGGCGCGTTCGCGAACTACGACATTGTACAAAGAGGAATGATCGAACCCTACGGAGAAACGCGCAATACCGTCATGGTGCAATTCGATGACGACTTTGAAGTGTTGCAAAGCTGGTCGCTGCCTGCCGAAATTTTACGAAGAATGTCACCGATGAGTAACTCGGGAGGTTCCTGGGGAAGCGACGGTTATTTGTACCTTAGTGGACATGACGACCCGGAAGTCTACGTTATGGCGCTACCCGAGAATGGATCGGAGTTAGATTGGCTCGCAACGGTTCGACTACCACGGCTGAATGGTCAGGGCATCGCATGGGATCGCTCGATTGATGGCAACACTCTCTGGGCGATTCTACGAAGTACGCGACAAGTACTAAAGATCGAGATGCCACTGTTGCCCAATCTCAAATAGCTAGATCTACTGATTAATAATCTCAAAGGTCATTGCCCCTTCGCGCTGCTGAGAAAACTCATCTTCGGTTCTAATTTCGATAGTATGCAAGCCCTCACTTAATCCATCTGGCAGACTCATTTCCCAGATATGGGCAGAGCGCGCTGCGGGGCTGTATTCACTGTCCGTATCCTGATATCTGCTGTCGAGTCTCTCGACGAAGGGGTCTGTTCGCACTGTATAGGTCATAGGCTGCGCGTCGCCACCATCTATGAACGCCCATACTGAGTCTCGTATTCCGCCGTCAAAGAGGTTCATAACTACCTTCGTGTCTTTCTGTGCGGTTCCGCGATTGATGCTGCCGCCCTCGATCTCGGACAAGGGGGGGTCGAGGGTGATGCGCAGTCGCTGCGCTGCATCAGGCCCGAATGGGAAGGGGATGAAATCGGGAGTAACCGCATTATCGTCAAACCTTAAGACATAGAAACCGTTAGGGTTGCCATCTTCCATTATTGAGTCCCTCACGCCTCGTGCATCACGCAGGCCTTTGGGCCAGCCGCTGCCGCGGACCTCGGCCAGAGTATGGGCAATCCACGGCTGTCCCTGCCAGCCATGGTTGTGGTTCACTTCGACTTTCCAGCTATTGCTGGTGTCGTGCCCAGCAATGCCATAAATATTTGAAAACGGTTCGAGGATTTCTAGCAATCTCGAAAAGTTTTCGGTATTAGGTCCGCTATGGGGTTCAGACTGCCCGTCATCGGCTTCGCTGATTAGTGGGATATGAGTCGCGATAACAAGTAGTTTGTCAGTTTCCACGTTGGCGAGATCTTGCTCTAACCAATTGAGCTGGTACTCAGGAATAAATCCGCGGTATCCCGAACTACCAAATTGCTTGCCCTCGCCGGCATATTCCACATTGTTCAGCGCCACGAAATGCACATTGCCCTGGTTGAACGAGTAGTAGGTTGGCCCGAAATGACTCTTGAAGGTTTCATTAGCAAAAATTGCATCTGGAGAGGCGAAGTTGATGTCGTGGTTGCCAGGCAAATTCCACTGCACAATTTCCATCAATGCCATCATCGCTTTGTGGCGATCATAGAGCCCGAGATTGTCATAAACCACATCGCCGACTGTTATCCCAAATTCAACTCCATAGGGATTTCCGATTAACGGGTTGATCAAATCCTCGCGCAACATATCCTGACCTATCTCGAATCTTGCTTGGGTGTCCGCAAACGCATGGGCTGTAAACTCACTTGCCGATTGTTCTCTTGGAATCAACCCGAAATTCATCACGCTGGGTAGCGGGCCTGTGGGCTCAATCACGGGCCAAGCCCATTCTATAGATGTGCCGGCGATCTCTTTTGGGGTGCCATCGGGATAGTGTCTATAAAAGAATTGCGGAAGATTGTTCTCGTCCAATTGCAGATCGAACTCGGCGGGCTTAGTGATGAACAAGATCTGCGTCGCATGAATCGGTATTAGATAATTGCCGCCGCCATCTGTCTGCACAACCTCGCAGCCATTGCTGACATTTACACCGGCAATACCGGCTTCGAACCTGTCACGTCTATCATTGCTGTTCGTCTCACTGTAGACACTGCCGCGGACGATCTCTTCGGTGCCGTCGGGATAATTGCAGTTTGCGAATGCATGAGACCCTAAGAACATGCTGATTAAGCAAGCAGAGTTTGTTAGTGATCTTGGGATAATTCTAAGACTGGACAGCTTCACGATTAAATCTCCGGGAAATTCAAAGGAGGCGCAACTCTTCTCCCATATTACAGGATAAATAATCTCTCCGTCTTTAGTTTGAATGCTTTGTTTTTGTGATATCGCAAAAATGAAGTGGATGGCTAAGATCAATTAGTACTAGAGCTGAAACATTTCCAAATTACACTTGAACTCTGATCTAGGTCCTAATCTCTTCACTTATTCAATAGGCAAAATGCCTGTTATGAAAACTCATTCACTATCGTAGCATTTCTACATATCGATATTTGTTACAGCTTGTACAAATGAAGTGGTAGCGCCGCCGCCAGGTGACGCCATGACGATTACGGCGAAAGGCATTATTTACGCTGAGTAGCTATCCCACCACATACGAGTCTACGGCATGCCGGCTCGTTTGCTTGTGTGCAGTGCTGGGTCGTTAATGGCGTTCGTACGGGATCGAGAATAAGGACAGCAGGCACTTTTGTAGAATGCACGCTGTCTATCGGTTTTCTCCCTAGCGAGGAAGGCTATGCGGGCTTTTATAATCGATAAGACTATGATTTGGCCCAATCCTGACTCAATAAATCTGCAGTAAACTAGTGCGCATGCCTATATCTTTGGTCTACCTATGTTCTAAATATCTATCCTGAAGGAGTCTGTTTTACTAATTTAGACGTATACAGGTTCACCCAGTCAAAGCGGTCAGTAGTTTATTTCTAATAACCTTTTATATTTTCTGTATTGATACTGATAAATCTGCGTTGTTTGAGGAGAGAATCATGGATTATTTGAATTTTCGTCTGTAGCTAGACTGTCCGGCGCTCGATCGAAGGTTTTTTATAGGTGAGCGTATATGGCCTAGTTACTTGTACAAAGTACCATCAACTACGGCGCACTGATGACGCATTCTAGGTTCAAATGGTAGCTCGATAGAATTGTAGGATTTCGCCCTTTAGCGCACCCAGATTCAGTATGTTATTCATGTAACTTTGCGTGAACGATAAACGTAATTGCGCACGAGGCTTCAAAGGCTGGTTGCTTACTCAATACTCAGATCAGGACCACAAAATGGTTTTAGAAACATTTTTACAATTGCCAATCGATGAGCAATCTCGCGTCATTGAAATGGCCTGGGAAGATAGAACACCTTTTGAAGCAATTGATTTTCAATTTGGTTTTAAGGAAAAAGATGTTATTCAAATAATGCAGAGTCACTTGAAAATAACGTCATTTAGAAATTGGCGCAGGCGCGTCAGAGGAAGAGCGACCAAGCATCTATCATTACGTAGCCTCGATGTTTTACGTGGCTACTGCAAAACCCAGTACAAAATACGAAAGGCGAGAAAAAATTAATGTTGAGGTTTTTCAAAAAAATCCAGCTAAAGGCTTGCGGAAGCAGTATGGCCAGTTAGTAGAAAAAGCCTTTCAGGCACAGCGCAACGGAAATATTCGCTTGTATTCAGAGTTGACGGTCGAAGCTGAAGAAGTGCGCAGCGAATTAGAAGCGCCAAAATCATGATAAGAATATCATTATTGAAAAAATATCTATGGATCTGAATAACTTGCCTAAAGTAAAAACCGTTCGCTGGATACTTGGCGACCAACTTTATTCGCGCCATTCTTGGTATAAAGAAAAATGCGAAGACACCCTATATGTGATTGCTGAATTGCAGCAAGAAGTTGGCTACGTTCAGCATCATGTGCAAAAAGTATGTGCGTTTTTTTTGGCCATGGAAGATTTCGCTGAAGAATTACAAAAAACGGGTCATCGTGTTTTGCATTTAACGCTTGATGAATCAGCTGAATTTGAGTCTCTTATAGAGCTCGTTCAACATGTTGTCACACAAACTCAATGTGCCATATTTGAATATCAACGTCCTGATGAGTATCGTTTGCTTAGCCAGATTCAATTGTTGGAAGCTAGATTGAGTGTGGAAGTAAACGAAGTGAGTAGTGAGCATTTTTTAGTGCCATTCGAGGAGTTGCAGACGTATTTTAAACCGAATACGGCTGTACGGATGGAAATGTTTTACCGGAAAATGCGTAAGCGGTTTGCTATTCTAATGACGACGAAAGGGCCTGTGGGTGAGCGCTGGAATTTTGACGCTGAAAACCGTAAGGCACTATCAAAAGACGCCTTGCCAACAATACCTCCCCCCTTGGTTTTCAGCAATGATGCTCGTGACGTGCTGGCGCGCTTAGAAAAGCACAACGTTAAAACTGTTGGAGAGCCAAGCGAAAGCTTAATTTGGCCGGTTAATCGAGCTCAGTCGGTAAAATTGCTCAATTATTTTTGCGAATTTGGTCTAGCGAAATTTGGTTTGTATCAAGATGCTATGACAGAGAAAAGTGAGCATCAATGGAGCCTATATCACTCGCGATTAAGTTTTTCACTAAATACAAAAATGTTGCACCCTATGCAGGTGATCGATACGGCTATCGAAAGTTTTGAAAGCGCCAAGGGCGAGATAAACATCGCGCAGATCGAAGGTTTTATTCGACAAATTTTGGGATGGCGGGAATATGTACGTGGGATGTATTGGTCTAATATGCCGGAATACAAGGCAGGGAATGCGCTTGATGCGAACAAGCCACTGCCCGGTTGGTATTGGAGTGGTAGTACTAAAATGAACTGCATCAAGAAAAGCGTCCAGCAAACCATGACGTACAGTTACGCCCACCACATACAACGGCTAATGGTCACGGGTAATTTTGCATTGCTGGCCGGCCTTGCGCCGGATGAGGTCGACGAGTGGTACCTGGGTGTATATGTCGATGCTATTGAGTGGGTGGAATTGCCCAATACGCGTGGTATGGCCCTGTTTGCTGACGGCGGTTTAATAGCGTCTAAACCTTATGTCGCCAGTGGTAATTACATTAACAAGATGAGCGATTACTGCAAAGGCTGTGAGTACAATGTGAAAGAAAAACTCACTGACGACGCTTGTCCGTTTAATGCTTTGTACTGGCATTTTATCAGTCGTCATGAGGATAGGTTTGGCCGTAACTCGCGTATGGCATTTCCTTACAACGCTTGGCGTAAGTATTCAGCCCAAGAACAGGCGGAAATTATTGCTAAGGGCGACAACTTATTACTGGGCATTGAGTCTCTATGAGATTGTGACCTTTTCAATATTTTGTTATGTGAACCATGAGCTTGAGGGTGATGTAGATTGAATAGAGAAAAAGATACGCTGTATTATGATGATGCCTGCCCGGTTTGCAGTGCCGAAATGGCCAGACTGGCAAAGTATCATGATGAAGGGTTAGAGCTGCTACCAATAACATCTCTGGCAGCGGAAGACCAAGCAGCGATGCGTTCTGAGTTGCATCTAAAAACCGAAGATGGACAGTGGGTCAAAGGTTTAGAGGCTAATGTGCGTGCCTGGGAACATACACGTTATGGTAGTGTAGCAGGATTACTGTTGCATCCGGCGCTCCGTTGGTTGGCTGAACTGGGCTACCGGATGTGGCTGCTCTGGTACCAATGGGCGCGCAAGCGCAGAGAAGCGAATGGTTGATCTACCGTCTAAACGAACTTTCTCTAATACTGTGCTTCTCTTAGGTTATGCCGGTTTAATTCCGTTTGTCGCATTGCTGCTATTGCCGTATTTTGGTGCCACTGAAATAGCTCTGCTACTACCGATTGTCAACGCATATGCATTTGGCATCATCAGTTTTATATGCGGAACCTGGTGGCGAGCAGATACTGAAATGGTTGCAAAGACATCGGCGCTAATACTGAGTAATTGCCTGTTTCTAATCGGTTTCTTTGCTTTCGTATTGTTGCCGAAACTTTGGCCTTTATTTGCTTCTGTCTTACTGTTGCTACTATTTATACTGGAACACTACACACATTGGATTGGCAGTTTTACCTCAAGCTACAGACGTATGCGCGGAGCATTGTCGATAGTAGCTAGCATGGCAATGCTGTTTTCCTTTATATTTCTTTCCTAATATTGGCCAGTATCCATTCGCCGTAATAACGAGCCGGTCGTTCAAAATTCTTGATGTTCGTTGGATAATATTGCCAGTCAAAAGCAGATAAATATATGCCCTCGTAGAGCCGGTTCATGAGGTCTCAGAACGCTGCACAAATACCTGAAAAGGTATAGGAGCTTCGTACAGGGCGACATTATGATGGAAGGACAGACACTGCTATTTCCAGTCTAAAAGGGTCTTCCGTACAGGATATCTCTGATAGGACAGGCACTATTGAAGGTAATGCAACTGAGACGAGCTGGAATACTATTACCTCGGCAATATTGGAACGCTTTCGCAGTACGACGAGTTCAGTACTATACGTAGTTCAGAGATTCGTTGCAGTTTCTAGATAAGTCTTCAATAGGGGAAAAGGGCAATTGCTTCATTTTTTGCCTCCAGATACTGGCGCAACAACGCTCAAACCTAAAAATCTTTGGTCCTTGCTTCACCGAAGATCTGAAATCTTTTGGGCGGAGATTTCTTTCCCGTTGTTTCCCCAAGCGTTGCGAACGTAGTTGATGATACTCGCCATGTCTTCATAGGTAATAGCGTCGGCGAAGGAGGGCATCTCGCCGCGGCCGATGAGCATCACTAGCGCAACGTCTACGCCGCTTCCTCGCACCACTTCGCTACCTGCTAACGCGGGGTAAATATTCGGTAGCCCCTTGCCGTCACGCTGATGGCATTCTGCGCAGTTATTTAGGAATAGCTTCTCGCCTACATCTTGAGCCGATGCAGTAGATGAGCAGAAAACGAAGGAGGAGAATAATAGAGAGATGCGAGCGAGTTTGGTCTGATGCAATGTGTTTTTCTTTATCATAGCCCTAGAATATAGCATTGAGTGTGACGCTGGAGAAGTAGAAGCGCGAGAAGCTGTTCGCGTTTTGCGGTAAACTCAATGCTATGTTACAAAATTGTCAAAAGCAGCATAGCGGCAAGAAAAAGTCATGACACAGATCATATCCTCTAAAGCGCTACTCCTCGGCATTGTGCTGTTAGCGCAGCTGATCGTAGGGCAAGTCGCTGCTCAGAATGCCAGTGGGTTAGTGCCGGTAGCGGCGCCGATTCCTCCCGGGCTAGAAACCGTTGAATTCTTCAGTCCAGCCGTAGATCGGCGGATGAAGTTCGATATCGTCTTGCCCGAAGGCTATTACCAGGGCGATGCGCAGTATCCTGTTCTCTATCTGTTGCATGGTTACATGCAAAATTATACGGTATGGGGGAGAAATTTGGCGGCAGCATTCTATGCGCGCGAATTGAATGATTTAATCGTTGTATTACCCGACGCGGGTAATAGTTGGTTTATCAATTATGCGTCCAGCATCCAGGGGCAGACGAACAATTGGGAAGACTACATTGTCAATGATGTAATCGGCCAGGTGGATAAGCGTTATCGCACGGAACCAAGACGTGAAGGTCGAGCAATCGCTGGTCTGTCGATGGGTGGCTTTGGAGCCTACTCTATGGGCCTTCGGAACAGCGAACTATTTGTCTCTATCGGAAGCACCAGTGGCGCCTTGGGCCATGCGCGTGCGGCTGCTGCTGCAATCCGCGCTGGCGCGAATCGCGAATCTGGTCCAACAGATCCGCAGCGTCAAGCCCGGATCGATGAGGCAGATGCTTTTATCTCGAAGATTATCGATATACCGGGTTTTAGCACGCAGGGCGAGCGCACACCGAAGGGAGTCGATTTCGCAACAGCTGAGCAGGCCGAAGCCTACGACCCTTTTGCGATTATCTATGAGGTGCCCAGAAGTCAGATGCCGCACATCTATATGGATTCTGGAACCGAAGATGGCCTAGTGCAAGTAGCACGAGAGATGGCTCAGTTATTGATGCTAAATAATGTGCCGTTTGACTATATGCAGAATCATGGAACGCATAACTCCGAATATTGGCGCCGCTCCATCGGTCATATGATGACAATCCAGAACGAAGTTATGCAGCGCGCCTTAGGCAAGAGGCCTTAGTAGAAATGGGAAAAGAAAGCACAAAAAAAAGTAGCGATGCTGTTTTATCTGAGTTTCAGGTAGCCGAGTTCCATGAGCGTGGTTACCTAATTGCAGATTTTGATCTCGACGAGTCCATGCTCGATAGCATCAAGGGAAAACTTCAGCCGCTCTATCCTGAAGACTATCAGCAGAACCCGACACTCCCATAGCAAGAATTCAAGACGGTTGGAAGATGGTAGACGAAGTCAGGCAGCTGGCGAGAGATCTAGCAATACAAGTGGATGATTTTCCCGTCGATCAATTCTAGCTGTTCAGCGTTGAGGGGTAGTAATCGATTCCTCTAGTCAAACTTAATCTCGTCTTCATCATGGACGTTGCCAATCTGTCTGGCGTCGACCATAGCCTGCAGTGAGCTAGACTGAAACTCGCGGCGATAGAGTACGAATATGACTACTGCGCAGGCAACTATGAAGAACCAATCGTTAATAAACCAGGCAAGTGCGGCCATAGCGAAGTAATAAGCGCGTATTCCGTAGTTGTAGCTGTGCGCCGCGCGGTCCAGCACCTTCGCCACCGCTTTAAAATCACGAGGCACTGCTTGCGCCTGATATTCTTCGTTACCCTTGTAATATCTGACCGTATTGAAGGATGAGCCAAACAGGATAAAACAAAATCCATACTGGCGCAGCGCCCAGCTAAAGGTGAAGAAGCCATACACAAAGATAAAAATCATCAATAGCAATTTCATCTGGACGATTTCGAGGGGAACATCATCGACGAACTGGAGCGATGACATATCCATGAAGCCTTCGCTGGCTGCGCTGAGCACGGTAACAAGACTTGCTAATATGAGTAAGGAAGTCGAGGCCATGAATGAGACCTGCCGCTCCAAGCTGCCGAGTAAATCGGAATCTACCTCGCTCATACCGCTCTTCGAGAGCTTCAGCACCCATTCCTTACGATAGCGATACAGCACGCTTGAGAGGCTATTTCGCTTCTTCGCCTGCTTGCGGGCGAATAGGCTATAGCCTAGCCAGCAGGCGAGAAACCAGAAGAAACTAAATATGTCGAGAGGGGATATGGATATGTCCATGGCGCGCAGCTTACTGACCCAGATATCGAATTGCAACATTGTGCCCTAAATCTGTGCACTTATTTTCGGTAGATGCAGGAATTCTCCCGGCTTGCATCAGGGTAGGAAACTTAGCAACGACTGTGGCAACATCGCACTCATGCAAACACTAGTTTCAATAGACAATGCGCAATGCCGCGTGACGAGACAAGCTCTGTTGGCGATAGAGCATTTTGCTATCGAGCCGGGCCAGCATTGGTGTTTGTTCGGGCCAAATGGCTGCGGAAAGACCCTTCTGGCTAATCTATTAGCCGGTAAGCGCCTCGAATCTGGCAATTATGTCAGCTATGGTCCAAATTTTGATCCTGCACTTGATCTGCATATCGTTTCCTTCGAGGAGCAGCAGCGCCTCTGGGCGAGAGATAATCGGCTCGATATCAGTGAATTCAGCGGTGACGCGCAGGACAAAGGGACTGTTGTTGAAGATCTAATTCGCGCGTCTCGCTCGAAGCAGAGCCAGAACGATGTATTACTCGCAGACCTAATTGAACAGCTCGCTCTCGCAGAGGTATTGAGTAAGGGTATTAGATTTCTATCGTCGGGACAGATTCGCAAGGTGCTCATTGCCCGTTCCCTGTATGCCTATCGTGACGGCTTGCCGCAGTTACTTATTCTGGATGATCCTCTCGAGAGTATTGATCGAGATTCTAGGGAGCAGATCAGAAGCACGATTGAAAAATCCATGAGCGCGCAGTTCAGTAGCCTGCATTTGTGCAGGCGGCGACAGGATATCTTGCCGGGCGTGAGCCATATGGCAGTCATGCAGCGTAATAGCACGCGCATGCAAATAGATAGGCAGGGCTCGCTGGCAGAAGTATTGAAGACTTCAGAGTTTGCGGATGTCGGTGTTGTCGGAATCGAGGCCACTGCGAACCTGGATGCGCTTTTTCCTCACGAAACTCCGATAAGGAAGTGCAGTGAAGAACTAATCCGACTGGAGGACGTGCAGGCCAGTTATGGCGATAGCAAGGTCCTTGTCGATGTAAACTGGATCATGACTGGCCGAGACCACGTTGTAATAGAGGGTCCCAACGGCAGCGGAAAATCGACATTGCTCTCTCTAATCGATGGGGAGAATCACAAGGGCTATGGGCAGCAGGTTTTTCTATTCGGTCGCCTAAAAGGAAGTGGCGAAACGATATGGGAAACCAAGAAGCACTTCGGCATCGTCTCGAACGAGTTACATAACAAATATGTTAGGGGCTGGAGAGTACTAGACGTAGTGGTTTCCGGCTTCTTCGACTCGGTTGGCCTGTATGACGAGAGTGGCACGGCAGAGGTTGATCTAGCGAGGCGCTGGATCGCAGCGCTTGGACTGGAGCAATGGGAGAAGCAGTATTATCACGAGATATCTTTTGGTCAGCAACGGCTAGTCTTGCTTGCCCGGGCGATGGTCAAGAAGCCCCGCATACTTATTTTGGATGAGCCCTGTGTAGGTCTGGATGACTTTCATCGTCAATTGATACTTAGAGTGTTAGATGCGATTGCAGAAAGGTCGCTGACCAATATTCTGTATGTGACGCACGTGGCTGATGAGCAGCCAAGTTGCATCAATCAGGTCCTGCGTTTTAAAGAGCAGGACGGCGGTGGGTTCAGTGTTGAACAGGTCGATTCTTAGGGTCGCTTAAAACTCAAGCGCTACTTAGAACCGAATGCTATTTTCCAGTTAGCGTACGAGCCGTTGTCTTGAGAATTCAGTTAAGTTCGAATGTAACTCTCGAGCTGCTCTATTGTCGTTTGCTGCACCGAAATTACATCTTTCACTAGATCGCCGATAGAAACCACCCCGACTACAGTTGTGTCATCTACGATAGGAAGGTGGCGGATATGATGCCTGGTCATTACCTCTAATGCGTTTTGCACGCTATCAGTGGGGGCTACGGTGATGACATTCGAACTCATGATCTCGCCGACAAGGGTCTTCTTGGAACTGCGTCCTTTAAGGATCACCTCTCGCGCATAGTCCCGCTCCGAGATGATGCCTTCAAGTTTGGCACCGTCCATAACCAGTAAAGCGCCGGCGCGCTTATTCGCCATGACTTGAATCGCTTCGAAGACGGTATTGGTCGGTGGGACAGACCAGATATCGTCATTCTCTTTCTGCTTTAGTATCTGCTGTAGTGTGTGCATCGTTCACTCCTAGTAAGTGTAACGACTAATTTACCCGAGACAGAGAAATGCTGGCGAAGCCTGAATTATTACCATAGAAGCCATAACTATCATTAACAAACAGGGTGAGTTTGCCGTCACAAGTTGCGACGAAGTTGTAACTACCACTAGCTTCATCAAAAGTTAGATCGGGAATTCCGACCAAACTGCTACGTTTGCAGTTTGCCTGCAGTAGCATCAATTCGAACCAATTATGTTCTCTGGATCGTTTCAGCAATGAAACCGCTTGGAGTGGCATCACGCTGTCGACAAAACCGTACTAATTCAGAGCTTGCTCTTATTCATTCTTATCGATAGTGCTGTCCACCCAGTTACTAAGTAGGTTTATTTTAAGTTCATACTACACACTCGCCTGTATACCAACTTCAGTATCGAAGTTTGGAATATTAGTGAAAAATTGCAGCGTGCTCGCTTCACCAGGCATCAATACCTCACTTGGCTGCGCGTCACCGAGAGACATCCTGCCGGGAATCGTGCAGGAAGTCAGTGAAACGTTGGCAAGCAGGGCGACTAGTATCTTTAATTTCTTCCAGTGTACTTATCTTCTGAGTTAGTTCTGACTTCATACTACTCTCACACGATGCTTAGCTCAATTCATGATCGAAAGAATCGAATCGTAAGTGTTACTATCAGGAACAGGCAGGGTGATTTTTGAAAGAGGCAAGAAGATGAAACAAATTCAGTGGGAGGATTTTCTGAAGGTCGAGCTTAGAGTGGGTACTATCATTGCGGCGGAAGACTTTCCCGAGGCGCGACGTCCTGCGTTCAAACTACAGGTAGATTTTGGCGAAGAGATTGGCATTAAGAAATCCAGCGCTCAGATTACGCAGCTCTATAAGAAGGAGGACCTAGTAGGGAAGCAGGTCATGGCGGTGGTGAATTTTCCAGCCAAGCAGATTGGTCCGATCATGTCTGAGTGTCTAGTGACTGGGTTCTATGACAAGGACGGTGCCGTGGTATTAGCCGTGCCGGACCCCTCGGTTCTGGGTACTGGCGATGTCACCAATGGTGAGCGCCTCGTCTAGCTGCTAGATCGATCATACTCAAGTATTCAGAGAGTCAAAAAGTAGTGAAAGTGCGAAAGGGTCTTTTGCTATCTTCTTTGAAGTAGGTTGCTTAGAAAGTCGCGCAGACGATGGCTGCAACTATCGGAGCAAGCACTATGAACAACTCGGTAAGAAACACGCTAGGGATATATAGTAGGTGTCATCATAGGCGGCGTAATAAATGGCGGCATCGTGGTGATTGGTCCCATGATTATTCCACCGCCCGGAGGTGTAGACATGAGCTCCGTGCAAGGCATGTATGCGGGCATACACCTGTTGGTCCCGCTAAACTTCATTGCGCCATTTCTAGCCCGTGCTCTAGGTACATTCGCAGGCGCCTTCGAAGAATATCCGTCGCGACTTCAAACCAGGCCCACGGCTCAGCGCGCGGTACAAATAAACGGGCAGTATATGCGCTGCACTACCTCATGAGCGGCTGGCAGCTTGCGCAACTCAATATCGCACACATGTTGGCACCAGCAGAATCATCATAACTCGCCGAGTTCTTTGCTAATCTAGATCGAATGAATGCGCTGGCAGATCAAGCTCCTGGCTTCGTGTGGAGATTGCAGGATAAACAGGGAGGCGCCACAAACCTTCACCCATTTGGTGAGGATGTACTAGTAAATATGTCGGTTTGGGTCGACATCGAGTCTGTGTATAACACTGTGTATCGTTCAGCCCATATTGAGATTATGGCCAAGAGAAAGTAGTAGTTCGAGATTTTGCGAGAAGCCTATTCAGTCTTGTGGTGGATACTTGTTGGTACGTTTCCAACAATGGGGCAAGCACAGGAAAAGCTGGAACTGCTAAGGATGAAGGATTCGAGCTTGGAGGCCTTTACTTTTAAGGACGCCTTCACAGCGCCCGAACACTTAGCCGTAGGTGACTCTTGGAGGTTAGTCATTTTGATGATCGTTGCTTAGCAAGCTGAATCCATCCAAAATATTTTGAGAACTGGGCTGGCTAGTGGTAAAACAAGTTGCGGCTTACCGCAAACAAGAGAGTAAATAATGAAAAGAACATCCCGACTATCTATTTCCATGTTGATTTTGACTAACCTGTTGCACCAGGTTGCTCAAGGACAGGCCTATGAGCCGCCACGCACTGTCAACGGCAAGCCAGACCTCCAGGGCACTTGGAGCAATGCATCCATTACCACCCTCGAGCGAAATGCGCGCTATATCGGATCAACTCTTAGCAACGACGAAGTGATTCGCGCTACCGATGATCATCCGCAGAACGTGCGTTTAGCGACGGATGACAATATGGTCGCCGGCCAGCTGCCTGACGGCACTGATTTAGGTAGAGGTCGCGGCTATAATGCCTTCTGGATAGACCCCGGCACCAAGTTCGGCACCATCAATGGCGAACATCGTACCGCGTGGATCGTTGATCCCGCCGACGGCCGTATCCCCTATAACGACACAGGGCGTGCTCGAAAAGCGCTGCTCAGAGCAAAAAATTCCAGCTTCGATGGCCCGGAGACAAGACCGCTAGCCGAGCGCTGTATTAGCACCGGGCTGCGCACGGGGCCCCCTATGATCAATGGCCTCTACAACAATAACTACGAATTTGTGCAGACTGAAGATTACATAGTCTTGCGCACAGAAATGATCAGCCATGCGCGCATCATTCCCATCAATTCTGAACACAAGATGGCAGCCTTAGCTCCCATGTTCGGAGAGTCTGTCGCGCATTGGGACGGGGACACTCTAGTGGTGGAGACTACAAACTTCAGTCTAATGCAGGAAGAGGCGGCTATTAGTCTAACCACTAGTGGGCAGGTGGTAGAGCGGTTCACCCGAGTATCTGAGGAACAAATCATCTACCAATTCACCGTCGATGACCCTGAGTATTATTCGCAGTCCTGGCATGGCGAGCTAAGTTTTCTTTCGACGCCGAGTAAGGTCTATGAATTTGCCTGCCACGAAGGAAATTATGCGATGAGTGGAATTTTGGCTGGAGCGCGACGAGCGGAACACGATCAGCAGCAGACGGCACAATAGAGAGAGTTCAATGGCGGGTGAAGAAAACCTAGAAAAATTGCTTGTTCTATTGCAGCCGAGCTTGCTTCTCGGCGACTTCGTATTTTGTACATCAGCTAATCTGAAATACGGTGACTTTGCTGAATGGAAGCCGATTGCGTCTTATCGAGAAGAAGAGGGACTGACTCTCGTACTAGACAGACAAGCGGCTGACGACGCCGGCCTAGCTTATGATTCAGTATTTAATTGTATTACTCTAATGGTGCACTCCAGTCTCGATTCCGTAGGACTCACTGCTGCCGTCTCGGGTAAGTTAGCCGCGCACGGCATCAGTGCTAATATTATCGCTGGCTTCTATCACGACCATGTATTCGTGCCGAGGAATAAGGCGCAGCTAGCACTGCGGTTGCTCACTGAAATTTAGATTTACGCTCAATCGTTATAGAACGCACAAAATTTTAAAAATATTTAACAAGACTAAAGGTGATTCACTATGTTAACCAAGCTGTCCGCCAACTTTGTTGCCGTTACAACTTTTGCTCTAATGTGCAATTTTGCGCAGGCGCAAATTTCGAGCACGGTAAGTATTGAGGGTCTCGACCAGAGTGTAGAGATTCTCAAGGACAAGTGGGGTATCTCACACATTTACGCTGAGACGGAACACGATCTGTTTTTTGCGCAGGGATACAGTGCGGCGAGAGATCGTTTGTTTCAGTTCGAAATCTGGCGAGCGCAGGCTACAGGAACAACAGCTGCACTATTTGGGCCGCGTGAGATTGATAGAGATCACGGAACTCGCCTGTTCAAATTTCGCGGGCCGATGGCGGATGAGATGAATCACTATCACCCGCGTGGCGTGGACATCATCACCTCCTTCGTACATGGCGTTAATGCCTACATTGATGAAGCGCTAGACGATCCCAATTCACTGCCGTTGCCATTTAAGTTGCTGGGCATTAAGCCGCAGCACTGGACGGAAGAAGTTGTTATTTCTCGCCATCAAGGCTTGTTAGGTAACATAGGTCAGGAGCTGAATATTGGCAGAGCTGTTTGCGCCATTGGCGAAGATGCTGTTCGCGATCTTCAGTACTTTCACCCGCGCGAACCTGATCTCACTTTAGACCCGATGATCGATTGCGAGTCGCTATTACAGAATGACATATTGCATCTTTATACCTCCTATCGCAGCAGTATGAAGTTTGAAGCTAACGATATCGTTGAGGTAGCTGCGCGCAATTCTTCAGCGTCCTATGAGCAGATTGCTGCCACTGTGTTGGCCGAGGACATCAATCTACAGAAGAACGATCTAGACGATATTGGCAGTAATAACTGGGTTGTTAGCGGCGATCTTACTCAAGACGGATGGCCCATGATGATCAACGATCCGCATCGCGCCCAATCTGTTCCATCGTTGCGCTACTGGGTGCATCTGGTTGGCCCTGGCTGGAATGTAATTGGTGGAGGAGAGCCCGAGATTCCGGGTATCTCTATAGGACACAACGAGCAGGGCGCGTGGGGCCTCACCGTGTTCGGCACCGATGGCGAAGACCTGATGGTCTATGAGACGAATCCCGCGAATCCGAATCAGTATCGCTTCCAGGGAAGTTGGGAAGACATGGAGATCATAGAAGAAGTGATCGAGGTTAAGGGTGCACCGTCAGTAACGGTAGAATTGAAATACACGCGCCATGGTCCGGTAAGCTTCGAAGATCGAGATAAAAATTTGGCCTATGCGGTCCGGCCTGCCTGGATGGAAGTAGGCGGTGCACCGTATTTGGCTTCCTTGCGTATGGATCAGGCTAAGACATGGGAAGAGTTTCGAGAGGCTTCCAACTACAGTCACATACCCGGCGAGAATATGATCTGGGCGGACCGGGACGGCAACATCGGTTGGCAAGCAGTCGGTATTGCGCCACTGCGAAGAAATTTCAGCGGCCTTGTTCCAGTTCCAGGTGACGGACGTTATGAATGGGATGGATATTTGGAAATCAAACAGAAGCCACATGCGTTTAATCCAGACGAAGGCTATATTGAGACTTCTAACAGTAATTACACGCCACCAGATTATCCGCACCTCGATGCGATCGCCTATACTTGGACAGATCCCTACCGTTGGGCGCGGGGCAGTGAGTTACTGGGTTCGGGCCGCAAGTTCAATATGTCGGACATGATCGAATTTCAACACGACTATCTCTCAATTCCAGCACGCTCTCTCGTTCCTTTTTTCAAAGATCTGCCAGCCGATGATCGGCAGGTAGAAGTGGCGCGGCAGATGTTGTTGAACTGGGACTTTAGGCTAGACAAGGATTCGGTAGAGGCTGGTATCTACGTAGCGTTCGAGCGGCAACTCGATGAGAATATCGAAGCGTTGAAAATACCTGAGCAGGCGAGTGCCTATATTGGTGTTGGTTTGAAGACCACTATCGATATGTTGTTAGCACCCGATGGTGATTTCGGCAGCGACCCACTTGCGGGCAGAGATGAGTTTCTCATGAACACGCTAGGACAAGCTGTCGCGACGTTACAAGACAAATTTGGTCGCAATATGGACGATTGGGTATACGGGCAGGCCGAATACAAACATGCTCTCATCCGTCATCCATTGGGTGCCGCAGTAAACGAGGAGATTAGAAGCCGTTTAGAAGTAGGTCCCGTTCCAAGAGGCGGTAACGGTTATACCTTAGGTGCCACTGGCAGCGGTGACAATCAAACCTCGGGAGCCTCGTTTCGAATCTTTATTGATACCCGCGATTGGGACAGCACACTAGGCATGAACACGCCTGGGCAGGTGGGCGATCCCGATAGTCCGCTGTATGACAACCTTTTCGAATTGTGGGCTAACGACAAAGTATTTCCTGCCTTCTACACACGAGAGAAAATAGAGACAGTGTTGTTTGAGAAGCTCGACCTGACTCCAGCAAATTAGACGCGGACAGAAAGAGCGAATACTAGAGTACTGTAAGTACAATAGTTGAATAAACCAGTTGGCATAGGCTGCAGTTCCATGATAAATCTACAATACAGTGGTGCCGAATAAAGCCGTATCTGCATCTTTTTTAGACTCCATTAAAGGGGGAATGAGAAATGGACAGACGCTCTTTTTTAAATAACCTAAGCGCAGCAACTGTGGTCTCTATCGCCGGTGGCGCTACACTTTCCGATAAGGCCGATGCACTCGAAGACGCGCTGAGCGTAGAGTTGGATAAGCGCATAGCTACACCTTGGTTCTGCAGTATCGAGCCCACACCCGAGCCAGTAGCAGGCGATACTCGCCCTTGGTATCAGCACGAAGATCCGCGACTACCCGTGATGCCGGCGGCACCGACCCTGATAGACTTCTTCAAGCTTCGCTTCGCTCCAGCTAATCACGTGCTGCAGAGTGCGCGACTCGCCAGGGCAAATGGTATGGACGAGAAGATCGTTCTGGCCTGCCTGCTGCATGATATCTGTGTGGGAAACTTCATTCGAACAGATCACGGGTACTGGTGCGCGCAGATGATAAAGCCTTACGTAGATGAAGAGATCAGCTGGGCCATCGAGAAACATCAGGCCCTGCGTTTTTTCCCGGATGAGTCGGTGGGTTATGAATATCCAGAAGCCTATATCAACTTCTTCGGTGCAGACTACAAGCCGGAGCCCTACCTCGTGCAAGCCTGGGAAGAGGCGAAGAAACATCGCTGGTACATGACTTCTCGGCTAATAACCCTGAATGACCTGTACTCCTTCGAAGAGGGCGTGGTGGTCGATGTGGACGATTTCACCGATATTATCGGCCGTCACTTTAGGCAACCGAAAGAGGGCTTGGGCTTCGATGGCAGTCCGGTCGCACACATGTGGCGCAGCATGATCTGGCCGAATAATTTTTTGTAGGAGAGCTATGTTCGCCAGGGCTGCAAGACGCGCGTATCTTGCCCTGATGCATGTGCGAGAACGCGTCGTTGTCATTACGCGTTAGTGCTCTGAATATCAGTGCGCTTTCTGAGTCAATATTCTGTACTAGTCAGACTCGCGGGATCGATATTTTCCGGATATGAGATAGGCTACACCAATCAGCAGGGGTATCGAGTCAAAGATAGCTCCTCCCGTCCCGCCCTCTATCCAAATGCCGGCACATAGCGGTATACCAATTGCGAGCTAGATAAAGCCGTATTTATAGTCAGTCTTATAGCTCGCGCTAGTGTTACTGTCGCTTAGCATTTTCATCATGCCTGGGTCGAGTGTACCGCCAAGTTCGACAACCTAGATAATGGTGTCCAGTTTCTTCGCTTTCATGCGATGTATGAAATACAAAACACAAGCGGCCAGAACTCCAAAAATGATTATTACTGGATTTGGATTTATTTCAGTGAAGATTATTCATTTCATTATAACACTCTGAAATTATTAGAGAATTATTCTCCCCCTAATACCTGATTTGATGTTTATTGGCCCTACAAATTGCGAATGTTCACGTGACAGTATGCCGCAGCGCATTTTGATAGAAGTCCCCGCGAGTCCTCTGCTATAGTATTTCAGCAATCAAATAACGCCTCAAATGTAAAAAATACAGTTGGAGAAACAATGAATAAACTTCTATCGAGTCTAATGATCCTGACGCCCTTTTTAGCCGGCAACACCTTTGCTGTAGAGGAGGCTGATCCTGCCTTGGCCGAGATCGTCAATTTTCGCCAGTACAGTCCAACCTTTGCCAGCGCAGGGCAGCCTAGCCGTGAGCAATTTGCGACGATAGCGGAGCACGGCTTTGAGAGAATAGTGTATATAGCTTTCACAAATAATCAGAATGCATTGACGGATGCGGACCAGGTAATAAAGGGTCTTGGCATGGAGTATATGCAGGTGCCAGTGGATTTCGATAACCCCTTGCCTGCGGATTTTTACGCATTTGCCGATTCTATGCAGCGCAATACTGACAAGAAGACGTTGCTGCATTGTCAGGTCAATGCGAGAGCGACGGCATTTAGTTTCCTCTACCGAGTGATCTATGAGGACGTGCCCATTGCCGAAGCTAAGGAAGATATGAATACCGTATGGCAGCCAAACGAAGTCTGGCGTGACTTTATCTTCGCGGTTATGAGCGAGAATGATATGTCGCCTGAGTGCGAAGATTGCGATTGGACGCTTCCCCCGCCACGAGGGCAGTAGGGTAGCTCTTTAGAAGAATTGCTTACTTTATTCGAAGGATAAAAAAAGGGTGAACTCTTACGAGTTCACCCTTTTTTTTTGTCTGCCTAAATAGTCTGAATTAGTCAGAACCACCTTGGTCAACGTTCTTCCAAGTATAGAATCCCATGAACATCTCTTCAAAGCTCTGCTCGCCCCAGTTGATCTCAGTATTAGCATCAGGGTTGAACGTGTTCTGTGAAGAGTTATCGAACGCACCTGTTGCAACAATCTTGGTGCCAGCAGGAATTTGAATAGGCTCTTCTAGTTCATGTGCAAGCTGCCAATTGAAGGAATAGGCAGGAACTGATAGCAGTAATTCTTCGCTGCCGTCAGGGTATTGCGCAGTGAACTTCATGCGTTTGCCGCGGAAATGCATATGTGGCATAAGGCTATACAGCTCTGCGTCTTCAGGAACAAGTGTCACTAGCTCCATCTCATGGTCTTTCGCCTGAGCGGGAATGGCGATTGAGAAGGCATTGCCTACGCCGCCTGACATACGCTCGTTCGGCACTTCACCTTCGTCATAGAAGTAGATGCCGATCTCAGTGGAGTCAGTAGTCTCTTTACCTGAAGTTGTATAGTGCATCTGCAGGTTAAGAGTAGTTCCGGCTTTCAGTAGGCCGCCAACCCCAGGAGGGTTAAGCGTAATGTTGTTGCCTGGAGCATAGCCTGCGACAGTTCCTAGGTCTGGATCGCTGCTTCCTAGGAAGACACCGATGTCGACTTCGGGAATTTCTTTAAAGATTTCACCGATGTCAAGCTGTTGGCCTGATGCTAGGGCGGCGAAAAGCTTAGTGCGGATCATCTGTGCCTTCTCAGCTGGTAGAGATGCTAACAAGTCCACCAGGATCTGCTGAAAATCAGGAGCACCTTCTGGTGGGACAACCGTAGTAATAATGTGATGTAGCACGGCTGGATTGCCAGGAACTACTTCACTACCTTTTATCCATACGTCTCTATCGAGGGCAAGATCGATTGGGATATCCATATAATCTACAACGCCTGTTGCAGGGATGGACTGCTCAGGAACTTTTACGATCAAGTCTGGCTGGCCTAGAGACCATTTGGTAGTCGGCCATGTTAGAGCTGTTAGGGGGTCATTCTCGCTGTCTACTTTAGAGCCAGTGTTTACCCAGCGAACAAGCTTCTGCATTTCGTCGTCGCTAAGATTCATTTCGTTCTTCATCTTATGACCGACTTTATTGTCAACCTGACCCGGTGGCATGCGCTTAGTCATAACCACTTCGCGAATCATTGGCGACCAACCTTGGACTGTAATGCTGCTATCCATGGCGAAAGGGGCGATGCCGCCGTCGCGGTGGCAGCTTGCACAATTTTCCGCAATGATTGGTGCTATGTCTTTCTCATAGGAAAGGTTTGCATGTGCATCTAGGTTTGCAAATTCGATCGCAGGTGCACTGCTTGCAACAGAGACCATCTCAAACTTCTCTCCAGCGAGCGCTTCCTTTAGCGAAGCTTCCATATCAGCGATGGGGCCGCGATACAGCAGCTCGAAACTGCTTGGATCGTAAAGCACCGCTTCATCTATGTGGCTCACACCTAGCATTTCTGTTACGAGTTGGGCGTCGTCCATCAGTACTGGAAGATCCAGACCCAAGGCCGCTACTTCGCTCTGTACTAGGGCGCGATCACTATGTAGGCCGGGGTTTAATAAGAAGAATTGAACGCCTTGCTCAGCATATGTCTCTTGGAGTGCTTTTAAACTTGCTGCGTCGTCCTGGCTTTTCGTCATAGGCATGATTACTACAGCGCTGTGATCGTTGTACCAAGCCATGTGCTGGATGGCACCCTGATGGTCGATCAAAGCGAAATCACCAACTCGTTCGCCGGCATTTACTGTGCCCGCAACAACAGCTGCTACTAAGGCTAATCCCAAAAGTTTTTTCACGTTTTATTCCTTTTAATTCAAAATTTGTACTACTAGGGAAACTGTCCTAGGTACCTAATTCTATTAGTTCTCAATATGATTACAGCATATTTCAGCAGGTTTTGTTACTAGAATACTCAGATTTCTGCAGGCCAATATTTATGGGCCTTTTGGCAGGTTTTGTGATGGTTGTCCTGGCGAGGGCAATCAAAATAAGCTGCAGAGTTAGTTACTGAAAACTCAAATCGGCTTAAGTGCCCAATCAAGGGGTGGAATCCACCTAAAAAGCCCTCGATTCACATTCATTTACGCCTCAGAATTTTTCAGTGCCCAGCCCTTCACTCACTAGGCCAGATTGTCGGTCGAATGTTGCAGGCGCGTCATGTGCTGTTTACAGCAATGGACAAGGATTCGGATCATGTCGAATTCGTAGAGCAATTCGGTAATCGGTTTTTCTATGGAGATCTTACGCGGCTTGATCTACTGCAATCTGTGGGAATTAGAAAGGCCAGAATTCTGGTGCTTGCCGTGGATGATGTTGAGGATTCTTTCCAGATAGTTGATCTGGCTCGAGAGCAGAACCCAGACATTCGGATGGTGGCGGGCGCTATCGATCGCTTCCACGCCTATGAACTGCACAAACGTGACGTACACAATGTAATACGAGAAACTTTTGCTAGCAGTCTCGAGGTCGCAACTGACACTCTGGAACACCTAGGCCATACAGAAGGGTAGGCCTTGGGGATAACGAGTATGTTTCGCAAGCATGACGAAGGCATGCAGCTTCGTTCAGCAGAACACATGCATGATAAGGCAGAATTAAAAAGTTTGGCGAAAGAGGGAAGGTTAGAATTGGAGAAACTATTTGAGCAGGATAGCAAGAATTCTGTTTCTTCTTAGCCCTGAACTTTGATCACCTCGGCGGCCAAAGCAGGCTGGATTAGCGTACTGGTGAGTATAAGAAGGGAATTGCGGATTAAGTTCTGCGTAGCGGGACCTGCACGAGACACGAGTGGAATATTGGCAATCTATTGGACTCTTTATGTGGTTTGCTGCCGGGTTGACGCTACCGGTATCCAATGTAAGCATGCTATATACTGGCATCCAGAGGCGGTTTCGCTTTACCATCGGCGCACAAGCAACGTTATAGATATTTAACCTGTTATTGATCCTGTTCACATAGATTGAACGTAGTAATGAGTTGTCGTCATAATCAGGAAATTAGTTGTAACCCTATGTCAAAAGCTGTCTTATTGTTAAATCTCGGTACACCAGCCGAACCAACTGCTAAGGGTCTGCGAGACTTCTATAAGGGTTTCTTTTCGGATCCTTATGTTTTCGATATGAATCCGTTGGGCAGGTGGTTATTGCGCAACTTGATCATCTTGCCATTTCGCGCCCCAAAGACCGCTAAGGATTACGCGACCATCTGGATGGACGAGGGATCACCATTGAAGGTCTATGCCGACAGGCTGCAGGCGAGTGTGCAGAGCGCTTATGCTAACACCGGAGAAGATGTGCTGGTGCTCAATGGCATGGCCTATAGCCAGCCATTCATACCCGAAGCAATGGCAGAGTTGGAAAGTAAAGGCAGAGATGAAATTTTGGTGTTGCCGCTTTTTCCTCAATACTCGACAGCAACGACCGCGTCTGTATTTCATGGGGTAAGGCAGGCAGCCGCCAAATGGGAAACCCACCCCAATTTACATTTCATCGATGACCTCTATGCTGAGCCCGCATTTGTCCGAGCCTGGACAGACCTAATCGGCAAGCACCTCAAGGAAGAGCAGGTGGATCATGTGGTGTTCAGTTACCACGGCCTGCCAGAATCAAATATAAAGAAGGCAGACAGTCACGATGTCTGTGGATTCGGTAGCTGCTGTGAGCAGATATCAGACAAGAATCGCCTCTGCTACCGAGCGCAGTGCATCGGAACTACGAAGAATGTCGTGGCGGCTTTAGGCTGGAGCGAGGAAAGATATTCTATAGCCTTCCAGTCTCGGTTCGGTCGTCAGGCTTGGATTCAGCCTTATCTAGATGATCACCTGGAGATACTGCTTGCATCCGGCTGTAAGAAAATTGCCGTGGTCACTCCCTCGTTTGTTTCAGATTGCCTAGAAACGATTCACGAGATTGGTATCGAATACCGGGAACAATTCATGGAGGGCGGCGGCGAAGTTTTTCAACTCGTACCAAATCTCAATGATGAGCCAGTCTGGTTTAGTTCGGTCTATGAAATTTCACAGCGACACTTGAAGATGCTTTAAATCACTATTTTCGCCACTCCCTCTACTATGCTCTGACATGGTTTTCAGGGGAGAGGTTAATATGACTGTTTACGAAAAAGAAGTGAATCTGCCGCCAGTGGTAGCTGTAACCTTTGTTTGCTCCCTTGTGATAAGGGTAGGTCCTTATCTCACTGGAAACTATTTTTTTTAAAGCAGCACTTCGTAGTGCTGCTACTTGAATTCAGCTACGTGACCTTGAGTCTTAGAGAAAACTCGTCAGCCAGATAAGTTTTCTCTTTTACTATTTTCTTTATGATCTGCGTGGCTCGCCAGATGTCTTCAAAGCGCAGAAATAGAGGTGAGAACCCAAAGCGAACAATATTGGGGCTGCGAAAATCTACCACTACGCTAGCCTTGTTGAGGGCACGGCAGATGCCATAGGCATCTGGGTGTGAGAACGCGAGTTGTGCTCCCCGGAATGCAGAGTCCGCCTTTGATTCTAGAGTCAGGCTGTGCAGGTCTTCGTCATCCTTTACTAAATCCAAAAACAACTCAGCTAAAGCATTGGCTTTTCTACTGATATCGGTGACTGTGATATCCGCGAAGACGTCGAGTGCGCTGTCCATCACAGCTAGCGAGAGGATGGGTGGTGTGCCGGTTAGAAATTGTGCCATGCCAGCAGCATTCTTGTAATCGGGGTCGAAAGTAAACGGCTCGCGATGGCCCATCCAGCCTTGAATTGGTTGTTTTATAGCCTCATGATGCTTTTTGTTCGCGTAGATAAAAGCGGGTGCGCCGGGGCCGCCATTAAGGTATTTATAGCCACAGCCCACAGCGAAATCGACTTCCCATTTATCCATTTGCAAAGGCAGTACGCCGACGCTATGAGATAGATCCCAGACGACAAGTATCCCTCTCGCTTTGGCCATCGATGTAAGCCGTTCAATATCATGCTTGTCGCCATTGCGAAAATTCACCTGAGTGAGCAACAACACGGCGACATCCTCATCCAGTTCTTGAGCTAGATCAGGTTCTGCGACAGTTTTCACTTTACAGCGCGCTGCGCCTAACAGCGTCTCCAAACCCTGCGCGACATACAAGTCGGTGGGAAAATTATCTTCCTGCGAGAGAATGAGATTGCGCGAGGGCTGCATTTGTAGAGCGCTGGCGAGGACCTTCAAGAGGTTTATTGAAACCGAATCGCAGCAGACTAGTTGCTGCTGCGCGGCGCCGATAAGTTTTGCTATCTTTTCGCCTGCAGTGAATGGCAGATCAATCCATGCGTGTGTATTCCAGCTCGCGATGAGGTCTTTACCCCATTGCTCCTGAACAACTTCCTGCGCACGTTGCTGTGAATTTTTTGTGAGTGGTCCTAGAGAGTTGCCATTGAGATAGATGATATCTGCTGGGATAAGAAATTCGCCGCGCTTGGCGGAGAGAGGATCAGACTGATCTAGTTCTTTTATTTCCTGAGGCGAGGCGCTAGAAGTGTTCATCGAGTAATTCTAATAGACGTTGATAGGCGGGGGTGTCGGGATGGGCCCAGTCGAAATGACTCGCGCCTGTACTGATAATTGTCTTCGCTCCCGGCAGCGTCCCCTGTGAGAGTGGAACAATCTCGTCAATATCTCCAGCCAGCAGCACCGAGTTTTCATGCAGGCCATGATTGCTTGGGTTAGCATCAAAGTACTCTTGTGCGCGTTCGACAACATCGCCGCCCATGAATAAAGGCGTCGCAGTTTGGCAGGTATTGCTGCCCGCAGCGTTGATCGCTACGTCGGAAATGGCAGCCAGGCCTACAATTAGATCCGGCTCCACATCAAGAAGCTCTGATCGAGCGCCTGCCAGCAAGGCAAGGTGACCACCCGCTGAGTGTCCGAGGATCGCCAAGCTTTCTGACTCTATTCCAGCTATGTCGTTCAGGCTATTGATGCCGGTGATAATATCTTCGAAGGTTCCCGGCCAGCCGCCGCCCTCATCGCCGGTACGCTGATATTCTAAAGACCAGACTGCATAATCTGCATCGGCCAATGCAGAACTAAGGCCATGGCTGTAGCCGATATCGAACTCGTTAAGCCGGCAGCCTCCGTGAATAAGAACGAGGCTTGCTCGAGCAGGAGAAGTGGTAGGCAGCCAGAGTTGGCCAAACTGAAATTGGTCTGGACCATAGCTGATAGTAGTCTCGGAATGTCTATAGGGCACGTTCAGTACATCAGTGATGCTGACGTTTTTCAGTTTACTATCGCCTTCCGCGGCGTACACTAGCGGAATGGAAAGCAGGAGCATACCTGATGTTAAGGTTTGTATTAGTCTTGTCATAGTGTATTTAATTTATCAGAAGTAAGGCCATTCGGACACTGATTGATATGAGTGTGAACTCAACAACTATTTTTCTCAAGGCAAAAAAAAGGAGTGAACTAGAAGTTCACTCCTTTTTTTAAGCCTTGTGGCCACTTGGCTTAGGCGCTGATAGCTCGCTTTACCAAGTTCTGCATTAATGGAATTTTAAATCCATTGTGAGCTAGTGCGCGAGCGCCATCCGTTGCCATCTCGGCGACAGATTCTGCAGTGGTAGCATTCTTCGCCTGACCTCGAATTGCATTCTCCACGTTAGTCACGCGACGTGGTGTGCACTGCACGGCTCCACAAACGATGCGGGAATCTTCCACAACACCACCGCTAACCTTGAAGGCCGCCGCAATGTTAACGAGAGAGAAATCCCATACGTTTCTGTCTGCAACTTTCTCGAAGTAGAACGAGGCATTGGCCCAAGTGTTTGGAATTCTTACTGAGGTAAGAATCTCACCTGTGCGCAACGCAGTCGTGCTCAGGATATCGTTAGCTGGGCCAACGAAGTAGTCCTCGGCGGCAAGAGTGCGTTCGCCACTAACACTACGAATGACCATAGTGGCATCTAGCGCTACTAGAGCAGGCGCAGTATCTGATGGGCTAGCAGCAACGCAGCGACTAGCTTCAAACAACGAGTGATCACGGTTCATGCCTTGAGGCGTATCCGCGTAGCACAGGTTACCGCCGGCTCGATAGCAAGACAGACCGCGGCGGTAGTACCAGCAGCGAACGTCTTGTGAGACATTGCCGCCAAGTGTACCGATGTTGCGAATCTGTGGGCTTGCCACTACACCAGCTGCCTGCGATAACAGGGAGAACTTATCCTGGATGATGCTGTTTGTGGCAACTTCTGTGATCGTAGTAAGAGCACCGATTTCAATACCGCCCGCAGTTTCGCGTACTCCCCGGAGTGATTCAATAGCGCTCAGGTCGATTAATGCATCAGCGTCTTTTGCTCTATCTTTCAACCAGCCATAAGTATCCTGGCCGCCCCCAACTAACCAGCCTCTATCGGCGAGCCGATCGGCTAGTGCTAGGGCATCTTCTACCTGTACCGGTTGGTACAGTTCCATATTGGGCATTACGTCATGAGATGGCATAGATAACCTCTAGAAAGTGTTAGTTTTAAGGGACTTGGTGCTGTACGTGTGACCAGCCAAGTGATTAACGATCATATCCGTCGTGGTCGGCGCTGAGTTAAACAGGTGACCGTCCAAGGCGTCAGATATGGCGCTGGCCAATGCGGCAGCAGATGCGCCCTGCGTTGGCTCACCGATGCCTCGTCCTCCAGTTGGATTTTGAGGATCAGGGATATTTACTGCTCCTACCCTAGTGTTTACGTTAATGTCTAGGTAGGTTGGCGGCTTGCTCTGATACAAACCTGTGTTTGCGGGAAGACCATTCTGCGGATCATAAACATGACGTTCCAATGCAGTAAGTCCTATGCCCCAAACACCACCGCCGCGCATTGCATTATCAAAGTTCTTTGGATGTACTACGGTGCCGCAATCTGCAATCGCCGTGTAATCCAAGATCTCAAACTTGCCGGTGTCCCTGTCCATTTCAATTTCACAAAAACCGACAATGACACCAGGAGGCTGACCTTGACCGGGAATATTGTCCTTGGAGACGCCGATCAAACCAGTGCCTGCCAAGCCCTGAACTGCGAGCTGAGTTAGTGGGTTGATATCGTCAGGATATTCCTGGCCGCTATACTTTCCACCTAACTCCATGGCCCGTTGTGCAGCCTGTGCATAGCTTAGTCCGATGCTAGAATCAGCGCTCTGATAGACGCGCTCGTCACCGATCTCATAGTCACCTGCTGAACCGCCGAGGTCGGTTGCAGCGATTTCCTTAAGCTTGGTGATTGCGTCCTGTGCCGCTACCCAGTTAGTTCGGGTGTGGGTAAAGATGGTATTGGAACCACCCTGACCAGAACTGTGGGGCAAATGCTTGTCCGATCTGCCGTGAACTATCTCGCAACGTTCCCAAGGCACTTGAAGAGCCTCCGCTGCGGCGCGACAGGTGCCGGCGTAGGAATACGTTCCCAAGTTGCCGACGCCGCTGTGAATAAATAGTCTGCCGTCTGGGGCAATGCGAATGAGGCCGTCATAGCCTCTGCCGCCTGCGCCGTGATAACCGATGCCAACTCCTACGCCACGAACCTTGCTGCCATTCACCTTGGGTAGGGCGAGCTTCTCATCCCAACCAAAAGTGCTCGCACCTTGATCTAGAGCTTCGCGCACGAAAGCACTTGTCACTGGGCCCTGACTGCCGCCTTGAAAACCATTGCTGTCGAGTACGTTAACTTTGCGGAACGCGACTCTGTCCATATTCACAGCAGCGGCTGCCTTGTCAGTCATTGGCGCGAGTACTGCGGCCATTTCGTTCTGACCCGGTCCACGCTGTGCGCCGCGAGGGGTTGTGTTGGTATAAACGGAAATGCCGCGATAACGCATATTCTCTGGCTGATAAGCAACGGTAACGTGCTGTGCCGAAGAGTTGCCGCTACCGCCGCCGGTGGCGCCGCCATCGTTCACGATAACTAAGTCAACAGCAGTTACTTTGCCGTTATCCTTAACGCCAATCTTGATCCAACCTTGCATGCCGGAGCGCGCTGAGCCGATGTAAAATTCTTGCTCACGCGTGATGCGCAATTGTACTGGACGATTAAGAACACGTGCGAAGTTGCCGGTAATTGCCATGATCGGGTAAGGACCGATCTTGGAACCAAACCCACCACCTGTGGCTTCATTGATAAATACTAGGTCTGCCAAATCGATGCCTAACATTCTGGCAAGACCGGCATTGTTTGCACTCTGACTCTGCGAAGAGCCATGGAAATAGCATTTACCATTTTCCCAGTAAGCCATACCTGTTCTAGCTTCGAGAGAGTGATGCGGGTAACCGATTGTTACGAATGGCTCTTCGATGATTTGTGTCGCTTCTGCGAAACCAGCATCAAGGTCGCCGAAAGCCCACTCAGTGGTGAACTCCCCACCCACTGGCTCTTTGCCTGACTTGATCGCGTCGATAGCAGATTGTGGCCACTTGATGTCGCGAATTTCAGCACCTACGATCGGTGCGCCTTCGGGGCCTTCTTCGCGAGTCCTGACGAGCACGTTTCCCTCGGGGTAGGCATTGCTGCCGCCGGGGCTAAGGCTCTCGATAGGATCTACGACGAAATCGCGGCGTTCGAAGTCGATACGAATCTTGTCGATAGCCGACTCGGCAATCTCTTCAGATATCGCGGCGACGGCTAAAATTGGCTGACCGACGTAAGTTACATACTCCGATGCCAGTGCCGGATTTCCCGGAGGAGCGACCGGGGGTAAGTCGTCAGCGGTGAAAACACCAATAACGCCGTCCATTCGCAGTGCCTCAGACGTGTCTATATTTACTACTCGGCCACTTGGCATAGGGCTGGTCAGCAAACGGGCGAAGACCATGCCTTCTCGCTTGTAGTCTTCGGCGTACTTAATCTCACCAGTTACTTTGCCGGCTACATCTGGTGGTGTGAAATCTTTACCTATGTGAGTACTCATGCTAATTGCCCCGAGGCGCGCATCACGCCATTAAGATAATGTTCATAAGCTCCACAGCGGCAGAGATTTCCTGACATAGCTGCGGCGGCCTCCAATTTGGTCGGACGTGGGTTGCTGTTGAGCAAGGCCACTGCCGACATCACCTGACCCGGTGTGCAAAATCCACACTGGGGAGCGTTCTCTGCAATGAACGCCTGCTGCACAGCATGCAATGTGCCATCGCTGGCCTTAACGCCCTCGATGGATACGACTTCCTTACCTTTCACATTTTGCGTTAGCACTGAACATGCGTAATTTGGTACGCCGTCGATCAATACCGTACAAGCGCCGCATTCGCCGCGGTTACAACCGATCTTGGTGCCGGTCATATTGAGCTTGTAGCGTAGGGTATTGGCGAGCGTTTCCGTTGGAAGTACATCAACGCGTCGTTCGCGACCGTTAACGTTGAGTGTTATCAAGCGTTCAGCAGAGGATTGTCCAGATTGGGCATTCGCTGCGAGATAAATTCCCGTGCCAGTTGTAGCGGCGGCACCTGAGAAGATAACTCCCTTGATAAAACGTCTGCGTGTTAGTTTGGAATTCACTGACATTGCTCCGTTTTTTGTTGTAATTGAGTGCATGCTAAATCTTTACAATTCGCATGCCTATTTACCGCAATCGTATCTACTACTGAGGCTATTAGTTTTGGCCTCAAAATGCAACAAGCCCCACAGGGCCCTATTTCCGACAAAGGTACGAAATACGTGAGCTTCCGAGTGAGTACTTGGTAAAAACCACATGCTGTTACAATATCGAGGCAGCTAGCTGCATAGCTTCGATTCAAATTGAGGAATCCACCATCGCAAAGTCGTAGAATTGATCTTGCTATATCCACATCGCTGGATTCGCTTTCTTGTGGCCTGTCATGTCGTGTTATGGGGCGTGCAACCACTAAAATTCACTCCGCAGCAGCTTGGACAGAGCATATGAGACAACTAGTAATTCCCTTACTTTTAGGATTGGCCTGCCAAATAACAGTCAGCGCTGAGGATGGTGGTTTCTCCCAGGCGATGATTACAGCCGCCGAATTGAGTAACTTTGAACGTACCTCCACATTTGCCGAAGTTCTGTCGGTCGTTGATGCGCTGCGCGCGAGCAGTGATTTAGTGCATCGGGAAACTCTAGTTACGAGTTTGGAAGGTAAAAATGTGCCGTTATTAGTGCTGGCAGATCCGCCTGTAAGAACGCCCGAGGAGGCAAGAGCCTCGGGTAAGTTGGTGGTCTACATACAGGGCAATATTCATGGGGGAGAAGTTGAGGGAAAGGAAGCTAGCCTAATTGCGATGCGGGAAATTTTACACGGCGACAAACAACACCTCTTAGCAAACCAGATAGTTCTGTTCCTGCCAGTGTACAACTCAGATGGCAATGATCAGATGAGTGATGACTCGCGTGACTCGCAAGAAATGAGTCCACAGCTTGCAGGTCAGCGCACCGCGCACGGCTATGATCTTAACCGAGATGGCATGATTATCGATACCATCGAGACAGCAGCACTGTATGAGAACCTAATACAGCGCTGGGATCCGGATATATTGGTGGACCTACACACAACAAACGGCACCTGGCATGGTTACTCGCTCACCTACGCACCTTCTTACCATACGGCAGGGGACGCTGCTCCATCAGACTACACATCCGATGTCATGCTACCTGCGATACGTCAGTCTATTAAAGAAAAATTCAATTTGGACTTTAATTGGTATGGCGGATTCGATTTTCGAGATTGGCCGCCGAGCGAATTACGAACTTACAATCATGCGCCACGTTACCTAACAAATAATATGGGTTTGAGAAACCGAATGGCCATATTAAGCGAGACGTTTGCACATGATCGATTTTACAAAAGAGTTCACGCGGCGAATGCCTTCGTCAATGAAATACTCGAATACTCGAACATGCATGCTGGCGAGATTCGAGAAATAAACCGTCAGGCCGATGCGCGAGTCGTCGACCAAATAGAGAATCACGCTGGTAGCTATCAAAATGGTGTTCAGTTCGAAATGGTGGCCTTGAAAGAGCCGCTGGACTTGCTGAGTTACAAATATATTCCTTATACCGCTGACGATGGCAGCCAGAAATTCGTGCGTAGCTCGGAGATTGTTGAGATAAAAGGGGTGCAGAATTTTAATGCATTCAAGGCAATAAAGTCGGCTACAGTGCCTGTAGCCTATGTCTTTCCGGCGGAACTCGAGGTGCTTGCTGCCAAATTAGGCCAGCACGGGATCGAGGTGAGCAGGCTGGCGCAGGATCAGGAATTCGGTGGAGAGAGTTTTAAGGTCACAGAGATAGAAAGGCAAAGCTTCGTGCAGAACAATCACAGAAACTCGCGCTTACTAGGTTCGTTCGAGCCTGAGCGCAAGGGTTTCTCGGCAGGCGACTACTATGTGGCTATGGATAACCGACTTGCGAATCTAATTTTCTATCTATTAGAGCCCGAGGCTGACGACGGCTTGGCTTATTGGAATATGTTCGATGACTATTTGGAACGAGAGTTAGAAAACGCGAGTGTGGCCGATTATCCTGTGTTCAAGGTCTTAGTCCGATAAGTTTGCGTTTCAGTTTCCATCGAATAATACCTTGTATTAAGGTGCGGGACGTACCCACATTTCCCCTATAACGCTACTACCAGGATGTGCACCACCCGCAACGAACATTTGATCGCCAATAATCGCAGCAGCAGCTGAAGACACGGGCGCTGGTAGCTCGCCAATTTTTTGCCATTGGCCGCTCTCTTCTAAACGCAATATGTCAGAATCGAGAGACTTGGTGCCCCCCGTTGGAGTGGTGTGACCGCCGAGCATGTATATCTGCTTGTTGTGGACGAAGGTTGCGCCTTCAGCATGCGAATGACCCTTAGGTAGGTCGGGTCCTTCGCTCCAGGAATCATTTTGTGGATCATAGATATCTGTTCTCGGCTGATCCAATTGCATGCTGTCATGATGAAACTGTCCACCAATGGCATAAATTTTTCCGTTAAGCACTACTGTTGAGAATTGATTGCGCGGTACCGGCATGGCGGCGGCGCTGTTCCAGACAGCTGATCCCGCTGCCCACTCATCCAAATCCAAAACCCAATGATCACTTGAATCAGTGTCGCGGTCATTCATTAGCCCGCCGAAGTAATGCATCTTTCGGTCTACTATTGCTAATCCACCGCCGGCTCTAGCTTCTGGCAATAGAGGCGCTGCGGTATATCGATCCTGATCTACATCGTAGCTCCACACTTCTGCGATAGCATGTCCCCTATATCCATCTTTGAACCCCCCCGCAAACCAAACAGTGCGTCCATCGAGCACAGTGTTCATATGAGTAATAGCGCTGGGCAGCTCTTGAATTAAGGACCAACTACCGTCTTGTGGATCGAATATCTCTGAGCGTTTGCTGCTTACCACGCCAAAGGTATAGCCACCAAAGACATAGAGCTTCTCATCGAGAACAACTGTTCCAGGTTCCCACTTCCCAACTGGCATATCAGGCAGTGCCTGCCATTCACCCTGACTCTGAGAATGCACAGCACCACTAAACAGAGACACGGTGGCAAAAAAACTTAGGAGTGCTGCGGAAACACGACCTCGATTCCGCTGCAAAGTGGGTGACGGATGATTCATTCTGCTTCCCCGAAGTTTATTGGCTGCCTTAGCAACCCAAATCAGTTTGTTTTCCACATAAACCTAGGCGAACTAGGGTGATATAGAGCAGGGCCAGAATAACACTAATCGATACTTGTAAAAATACCCAGTACTCCAGGGCTGGGAATGCAGCCGTAGGCCTTAGCCGGTGGAGGTTTTCTCGCTCGTTTGGATTGCATTTTCCCGCCTAATTGTGCGACTCTCAGTGGCTCTGTTTTATCTAGATAAGATCCAAAAAGACTTGGATTTGGAACTCTGTGGAGATCGCTGCCTCGCATGCGCAGCCAGAGTTTAGCAGTCAGAAAAAGTACTGGAACGTTATCATGAGCATTAAAAAAATCAGACTACCAGTTACCCTAAAAATGTTTTTGGTTTTCCTAGCCACAGCTCTTCTAGGTGGCCAGGCGAATAGTCAGCAGACACTAGTACATACTGGGGTTCAGGCGAACTCTGGCAAGAAAATTTACGAACTTAATTGCGCGAGTTGTCACGGATTGAATCTTGAAGGCGCCACAGTCGTGCCAAACTTATCAGGCCCTGATTTCGCTGCTCGTTGGAGTGGCGTGCCGGTAGACCAACTTGCAACTCAATTACGTAGAATGCCCCCCGGCTCAGCTACAGGTCTCGATGATCAAGCCTATGAAGAAATTACAGCCTATATTCTTGACTACAATGGAGTGAGCCCAGACTCAGAAGCGTTGGCACCAGGAGTTGATTTTCAATCGAATCGCCTACTGCCCGAGATGAATGACGGACCGAGAGTTCTGATCGAGACCAATGTTGCAGATGGGGCAGAAGAAATTCTGGCGAAATTAACTCCAGTAACTGGCGAAATGTTGAATAATCCTCCAGAGGAGGATTGGCTACTTTGGCAGCGCAGTTATGACAATCAGGGATTTAGTGCGCTTGATCAAATTAATAAAACCAATGTTGATGATCTCTCCCTAGCCTGGCGAATGCCATTGCAAGCGGGGCCAAATAATCCAGGCCCGATTGTTCACGACGGGGTGATGTTCTTATTTACGTTCCCCGACACAATTCTTGCTATTGATGCTACCAATGGTTCGCTGTTATGGCGATACCAGCATGAGTCGTCTGTACCCTCCAGCCAAAAAAAGGGGATTGCCCTGCATGATGACAGAGTCTATGTCCCGACTTCTGATCTGCATGTTCTGGCGTTGAGTGCTAAGACAGGGGAGCTTATCTGGGATCACGAAATAGAAACTGAAGAAGGTTTAATTGGTTATCATTTGCGTATGGCGCCGATGATCATTGGTGATACGGTCATACAGGGAATCACCTCACTGCGCATCGCGAAGGGTGGCTGGGTACTCGGGCTTGATACTGAAACAGGCGAGCAGAAGTGGCGCTTCAACACAATTCCGCGACCTGGTGAACCGGGTGGTAATAGCTGGAACGGTTTAACCATGATGGAAAGAAGTGGTGGCTCAGTGTGGAACGCAGGCGCCTACGATGAAGAACTCAATCTAGTTTATTTTGGTGTAGCGCCAACTTACGACACAGGGCCATTGTTATACCCGGTTAATAGAGATGGAATTACCAATGATGCACTCTATACCAACGCGACGATTGCGTTGAATCCTGATACTGGCGAGTTGGCGTGGTATTACCAGCACTTGGCGAACGATCAATGGGATTTAGACTGGGCATTCGAGCGACAAATTGTAAATATTCCATTCCGCGGAGAAATCCGTAAAGCAGTCGTTAATGTTGGCAAGCTGGGTATTCTCGATGCTGTCGATGCAGCAACTGGGGAATATTTGTTTTCCATCGATATGGGTTTGCAGAATGTTGTTTCTGCGATTGATCCAGAGACTGGATACAAGACAATTAACCCCGATACAATTCCGAATCCGGAAGCAGTGAGCCTAATCTGCTCGAATCACTACGGTGCAAAGAGCTGGCCTCCCTCAGCCTTTAATCCGATAACGAATCGAATGTTTATTCCCTTGAATGAGGCCTGCATAATCGCCAGTACAGAGGGATATTCAGTAGTGACATCGGGCGTTAATTTCGCCGCCGCTCTTAATCCAGACAGCAACGGTAATATGGGGCGGATTCAAGCAGTGAATATGTCAGAGCAAGAATTTGCCTGGAGACATCGTCAATCCAGCCCTATTATTAGCTCGGTACTTGCGACGGCAGGTGGACTAGTTTTTGTTGGTGATCTAAATCGCGCGTTTAAAGCATTGGATGAGGAAACTGGTGAAGTGTTATGGGAGTCACTTCTTAATGACGTTCCGAGCTCGACAATAGCTACTTACTCAGTAAACGACAAACAGTATATCGCATTGGTTGTGGGCCAAACTGGCTATCATGTTAATGACTGGACACGAATGTACGGATATTTTGCTGAAGATGAAGGTATGCCAATAAATGATTCACCAAAAGGTGGTGCGGCCATTTGGGTTTTTGCATTAGATTGATGGAAGAGGCATCCGATTGTGCATAGGTGTTTGACGCAAGACACGCAAAAAGGAGCCCAATAGCGAGCGTGCAGTTTCGCAATGTGCTTATTTCATGGAAGCCCAGTGGATTTGCAAATTTGAACATCGTAGTAACAGCCTCTAGCTCTGTTTGCTTAGTGTTTTCTGAAGATATTGCCCAGTATATGACTTCTTTATCTTCGCTACGTCTTCGGGTGTGCCTTCGGCGATGATATAGCCTCCACCACTGCCGCCTTCCGGGCCTAAGTCGACGACCCAATCTGCGGTTTTTACTACGTCTAGATTGTGTTCAATGACTACTATGGTATTGCCCGCGTCGCGAAGATGATGAAGTACCTTGAGCAGTTGCCGGATGTCTTGGAAATGTAGTCCCGTGGTAGGTTCGTCGAGAATGTATAGAGTCTTCCCGGTGTCTCGCTTGGAGAGTTCTCGCGACAGCTTGACGCGTTGCGCCTCACCGCCGGAGAGTGTGGTCGCTGCCTGCCCTAGAGAGACGTAGGACAGGCCTACTTCCATGAGTGTCTGCAGTTTACGTGCTATAGCCGGCACGGCATCGAAAAACACGCGCGCGTCTTCGATGGTCATATTTAATACTTCGTTGATGTTCTTACCCTTGTACTTCACTTCTAGGGTTTCGCGGTTGTAGCGCTTGCTTCGACAAACCTCGCAGGCCACATAGACATCGGGCAAAAAATGCATCTCGACTTTAACTAGGCCGTCTCCCTGACAGGCTTCACAGCGGCCGCCTTTTACGTTGAAGCTGAAGCGCCCCGGCTTGTAGCCGCGTGTTCGTGCCTCTTGCGTGCCAGCAAAGAGTTCTCTCACCGGAGTGAAGATGCCGGTATAGGTAGCGGGGTTCGAGCGTGGCGTTCTGCCGATGGGACTTTGATCTATGTCTACCACCTTGTCTAACTGATCCAGCCCAATTATCTCTTCATAAGGTGATGGATTGAGAGTGGTAGCCTTGTTTAACTTAGTGGCGGTGATTGGGTAGAGCGTGTTGTTGATCAGCGTAGATTTTCCCGATCCAGACACGCCGGTAACACAGGTGAATAGCCCTAGGGGAATTGTTAGGTCTACCTTCTGAAGATTGTTGCCGGTCGCGCCCTTTAGGGTGAGTAGCTTCTCGTCGTCGTAGGGAATGCGATTCTTTGGTATATCAATTTTCTCTATACCGGAGAGAAATTTTCCGGTTAGAGATTTCTTCGATTTCATGATGTCGGCAAGCGTGCCCTCGGCGACAATTTCACCGCCGTGTACGCCCGCGCCAGGGCCGATGTCGATGATGTGGTCCGCGCTCGCGATTGCTTCCTCGTCGTGTTCTACCACGATCACAGTATTGCCTAGATCGCGGAGGTGGAAGAGGGTGTCCAGAAGGCGGCTGTTGTCGCGCTGATGTAGGCCAATGGAGGGCTCGTCGAGAATATACATCACTCCCACAAGGCCGGCGCCAATCTGACTGGCTAGGCGAATGCGTTGTGCCTCTCCACCCGAGAGCGTATCTGCGCTGCGATTGAGTGTTAGATAGTTCAGCCCCACATCGATCAAGAATTTTAGGCGATCCTGCAGCTCCTTTAGAATCTTCTCTGCGATCTGGGCGCGGGTGCCAGAGAGTTTGAGCTTCTTGAAATAATCAGCCGACTCCGCAACCGTCATTCCGGTGATGCTGGGTAGGTTTAATCCCTTGATTAGTACGTATCGCGCGTCTTTCCTCAGACGCGTGCCGCTGCAGTCCGGGCAGGATTGCGAGCTAAGGTATTTGGCTAGTTCTTCGCGGACATGATTCGACTCCGTCTCACGGTAGCGACGTTCCATGTTGGGCAAGATGCCTTCGAAGGGGTAGCTGCGGGTGATCGTATCGCCACGATCGTTCACATAGTGAAAATCGATGACATCTTTGCCGCTTCCTCTCAAGATAAAATTTTGGTGCTTCTTAGAAAGCTTCTTAAATGGTGTTTCGACTGTGAAGTTGTAGTGAGCTGCCAAGGAGGTAAGCATCTGAAAATAGTAGATGTTGCGACGATCCCAGCCGCGAATCGCGCCCTCGGCGAGAGCCAATGTCTCGTCGGTGATGATGCGACTCTCGTCGAAAAACTGTTTTACGCCCAGGCCATCACAGGTGGAGCAGGCGCCGGCAGGGTTGTTGAAGGAGAATAACCTCGGTTCTAGCTCCGAGATACTGTGTCCACATTGCGGGCAGGCAAATAGGGAAGAGAATACTAGATCATCCTGCGGCTTTTCGTCATCTTCACTGGTAATACTGACTAGCGCTAAGCCGTCTGCTAATTGAATGGCGGTCTCGAAACTCTCTGCGAGGCGCTGCTCTAGCCCGGGCTTGATCTTCAGGCGATCGACCACCACGTCGATGGAGTGCTTCTTGTTCTTCTCCAACTCCGGTGGAAATTCTATTTCACACACCAGTCCATCAACCCTGGCGCGTATAAAGCCGCTGCTGTTCAATTCGCTGAAGACGTGAAGGTGTTCTCCCTTGCGCTCGCGGATGATGGGCGCGAGCACCATAATGCGGCTGCCTTCGGGGAGTGTCATGACCTTGTCCACCATCTGGCTGACGGTTTGGGCCTGTAGCTTTATATTGTGCTCTGGACAGTGTGGTTCTCCCACGCGGGCGAAGAGTAGTCGTAGGTAATCGTAAATCTCGGTAATCGTGCCCACGGTCGAACGTGGATTGTGAGACGTGGATTTTTGCTCGATGGAGATCGCTGGTGACAGACCCTCGATATGATCGATATCAGGTTTCTCCATCATCGATAGGAACTGGCGCGCATAGGTAGAAAGAGACTCTACATAGCGACGTTGGCCCTCTGCATATAGGGTGTCGAATGCCAGTGATGACTTGCCGGAGCCGGACAGTCCAGTGATGACTACGAGCTTATCGCGAGGGATAGTGAGGCTAATATTCTTTAAATTATGGGTGCGTGCACCCCGTACGACAATCGAATCCATGACTCACTCACTGCGGTAGGCGGAACCGACCATTATCGACAATTACGCAGGCAGGAGTAAAGGACAGCTTGAGAATTAAAGCAATGAAGTTTATTTCAGCGAAAATTTCTAATGAGTGCGGGCATGATATACACTTGATGTGAATTTCTAGATCAGTTTCAGGCTCCAAATTAACAGCGATGCAACACCTAGTCAGGCAAGTCCTAATCTAGGCTCTAATATGTGTTCTAATAGTGATACAACGGGTTTTATTCGGGGAGACAGATAGTGGCAAGTCGAGGTGTAAATAAAGTTATTCTGGTTGGAAACGCAGGCAACGATCCGGAGTTCAGGGTCATGCCAAACGGCAATGGAGTGGCGAATGTCTCTCTGGCCACCAGTGAAACTTGGAAGGATAAGACTACGGGCGATCAGCAGGAAAAAACGGAATGGCACCGGGTGATTTTCTTCAACCGCCTCGCCGAGATCGTAGAACAATACATAAAGAAGGGCAGCAAGTTGTATATAGAGGGTCGCCTGCAGACTAGATCTTGGGAACAGGACGGCGTTAAGCGCTATACCACTGAAATCGTTGCCTCAGAGATGCAGATGTTAGACTCGCGCAGCGGCGGAAACGCTGGCGACAACTCCTTTGGTCAACCTCAGGGTCAGGGCCAACAGGGCGGTGCTCCAGCAGCTAGATCTGCATCCGCAGCGCCACAAGCGGCTCCTGCAAACTTCGATAACTTCGACGACGATATACCTTTCTAGGCTAAATCCACTCTGGATTTAGTCGGAATTTTTTTAACGCAGCCCGCCGCATAGGCGGGGCTACCCGAACAGTACGGAACTGCACCGCAATTATCTGCTAACAATGGGCTCTAGCCCAGCTTCTGCTTGACTCGAGCCACGTTTGATCAGACTCTACGCACCTAGATATTTAACTACGATCTCTAACAACGTATTTTATTAATGGAAGTCACTTAGTAGTGAAGTTGTTCTTAGTAGGAGCGAATAGTCCAGCAGGCAAAGGCCTGATCGAAATTTTGCGGAAAAACAAGATTCGTTTCCTCGCGCCCGCCGATAAGAACTTCGACCCGGTCAACGCGGGCTATATCTCCAGAATGATCGCCGATTTTGCCCCTACTCAGTTGGTCAACATGGCCGACTTCATCTCTAGAAACCACAGCGCGTTAAAGCGGGCAGAGTCCTCCGAGCAGCGCTGTGAACGAATCAATGCTTTGTTGCCGGCTATGCTGGCCGAAACCTGCATTCAGCTCGATATTCCCATGCTTCACCTGTCCAACTGTTATGTGTTTGATGGTGAGAAAAAATTGGGCTACAACGAGAATGACGAACCGAACCCGAAGGGTGTCTATGGGTATTATTCACTGGCCGGAGAGGAGGCTGTAAGAAAGCATCCATCGCATATTATCATGCGCTCAGGCTGGCTCTTCGGTAAACACAAGATTGGCTTAATCAAATCTTGGATTCGTAGTACTAAGAATCACCATGGTGAATTGACCGTTTCGCGCCGTAGATTTAGCCCAACGTCAACTGACGATATGGCCTCGGCGATCTTGGCAATCACTCAGCAAGTGGATTGTGACGCGAATGTTTGGGGCACATATCACTACAGCGGATTGGAAATTAAGAAGGAAATCGAATTCGCGCGGCAGGTCCTCAAGTACGCTGCAAATCACGATGAAGAAATCTATCAATTGTTGGAGAATACCAAGATTCACGAAAATCTACCGCGGCTGCCGGAACTACCCAACTCCACGCTTTCCAGTAAGAAAATTTTCGATACCTTTGGCATTAAGCAGAAGTCCTGGCACGGAGATTTGCAGAAGACCATTAAGACGCTATATGTAGGCCGCCTTCGAACGGAGCCAGACGAATCGGAAAGTGATATTACCTCATGACACTCTATCCCTTGAGCATAAGTTAAGACATGTCACTGACCCCAATTGACAAAGCTCTGGAACAACTGGTGCCGTTGTTGCCATTGATAACTGAGCAGGAAAACGTGCCCCTTGAGCAGGCGGTAAGAAGAGTCTTGGCGGATGATTGTGTTTCGCCAATTGATGTTCCTCCACACCGCAATAGCGCGATGGACGGCTATGCTTTGAAAAGCACCGATCTAGGATCCGAAAATATTCAGCTGAAGATCACCCAGAGAATTGCAGCGGGCGAAGTAGGCCAAAAGCTAAGCTCGGGCGAGGCCGCACGTATCTTCACAGGCGCCCCGGTACCTGAGGGCGCGGATGCCGTAGTGATGCAGGAGAACTGCAAAGTCAGCGGTGATGTCCTTAGCGTGCAACAGCAGCATGTACCCTCGGGCGAGAACTTGCGCCAGGCGGGAGACGATATACAAGCTGGCGATTTGATATTGGCAAAGGGTCATCGGCTAAAGCCGCAGGACATAGGCTTGCTTGCCTCCATCGGTTTGGAGTCAGTCAGCGTTACGAGAAGGCTGCGAGTGAGCCTATTAACAACCGGTGATGAATTAGTGCAGCCTGGCACTAAGTTGGAAGCTGGTCAGATCTATAATTCGAACTACTTCACCCTGCATGCTCTATTGAAAGGTCTGCAGGTAGAGGTGCTCGATTGCGGCATAGTGGCGGATGATTTTGAGGGTACCCGGCGAGCGCTTGTGGCTGCAGCAGATCAGAGTGACTGCGTGATTACCACCGGCGGAGTGTCTGTTGGTGAGGAAGATCATGTAAAGGCCGTGGTTGAGCAGGAAGGAGAGCTACAATTGTGGAAGTTAGCCATAAAGCCGGGCAAGCCTCTGGCCTGCGGTAAGATCGCGACAACTCAATTCTTCGGCCTGCCTGGCAATCCCGTTTCCGCTTTCGTTACTTTCGCGTTAGTTGTTAGGCCCTGTCTGCTGCGTATGTTGGGCGGCAAGCAAACCGCACCGCAAACATTTCGAGTGGCAGCTGGTTTTATAGCTTCCGCTTCAGGAGAGCGACAGGAATATCTGCGTTGTCAACTAGCGCAAGGTCCAGATGGGGTGACTTCCCTGCAGCCACTACGAAATCAAAGCTCAGGTGTGGCTGCGTCGCTAAGCCGAGCAGACGGATTAGGTGTCGTCCCGCCCTGTACAGCAGTGACGATCGGCGATAATCTTGAATTCATTCCCTTTTCAGAACTATTGAACTAATTCTGTGACCTTAGCCCTATGTCGATGCAGCCTCTTAGGCTTTTATTTTTCCCCTTGTTTGGACTGCTGTTAGGCAGTTGCCAAACACCTGCTGTCGAATCGACACCCGGGGAGTCTCGACCTGCGAACGAAGCACTCGATATTCGCGTGTTGTCAGATGCCGAGGTTTATTCCGGTTCGGATAGTGCTGATATTAGCCGTATGATTCCGGATATCTTGTATGCGGCGTTACAGGCGCTGAGTGAAGATAGGCTGTTAACTCCAGTCGATGATAATGCTCACGGTCGATTCAAACGCGTGCTCGCTATGGATCCTAAGAACGAACTTGCGTTAGAGGGGCTACAAGACATCGTAGTGCGGTATCTGCAATTAGCCGGGGAAGCAATGAATAGAGGCATTTTCGATGAAGCGGAGACACTGTTGGGCAGGGCTCGCTTCGTCGACCCCAGTCATCCGGGGATAGCTAGCGCGGCAGAGGCCCTTCGGCTAGAGATGAATTCAAACGACCTTTTCTTCAAGCTGGACTATCCAAGCTATTCGGCCCGTTCTGAGCTGGCTCAGAATGAACTTGCTGATATCGCCAGGCAGACGAGAGAGCACGAAGCCTTTTTTTTGATTACTGCGCCAAATGATGATCTGGCGAGATGGATGGTGTCGGTGATGCGCGAGGCAGTAAATGGTTATCGACTGCGCGGTAATATCGAACTCTCCAGCCGCCTTGGCATTCGTCTGCGGATGCCAAACGACGAATAGTCTAGCGCCAGATCATTCTTTCCCGCTATTTCATTGTTCGAGTGCAAATACCCTAAGTTATCCCGAGATGCTAAACTGTGCCTATGTTCTGGACTTCCATGAAAACTAGGCTAGTCTCAGTGTTCTCCATATCTGGTGCTGGAAGCATGTCTAAGCGGATAATTCTTACTGGCTTCGGTTTCGTAATCACTTTTATTGTGTTGTTTGGCTTTTATTGGAGTAGCGAGCCAGCAGTTTTCTCTGTGCAGCAGAAAACGGAAGAGAAGCTTGCGTTGGCAGGCAATGACTATGTGGTGGGTAGCACTACAACAGTCGCATTGATAACGGTTGCAAAAACGCTGCTGAATAAACCTGGCGGCTATCTTAGCAGCGATGTTTCTCCGCCGGGCATCTATCTCGACAATATTCCAAGTTGGGAATTCGGCGCCTTAGTACAGGTGCGGGACCTCGCGGTAGCGCTCGTCAGACTCCAGCAGAGTGGCCATATAATTGATCAGAGGCTCCCGTGCTGAGGTAGAGGCATCGAGCCGCTCGGCACGTAAATTCGTCCCGACTAGAGAACCTGTGAGTCATGATCCTTTCGTTACTAAAAACCTATAGCCGGCTTTTTATTTTTGCGGGAGGTCTACTGCTAGGTATTCAGGTTCCCAATTTCATCGATCAGTACGAGCGGCGAATCGATGCACACTACCTAGAAGTCAGCGCCAATATTAGTGGTTTCCAATCCACTGCTGATCTGCTTTTCTCTGGCGATATTCAAGCGCTAATTACTTACTACGCGGACAGCAACGACTTAGTGTTCGAAAGCGATGCGCAGAGCATACGAAGTATCGTGGCCAGGTATAACCGCATTTCTAATGAGCGAGAGGCCCTGTCTGGCAACATTCTTACCGCGGCGATGCACGTAATCCTATATGCCGATGATGAATTTATCGGTGAGACTTTCGAGCAGTATGGCTATACGATACCGCTAAACATGCTCGCCGTAGAGTGGGGTCTGGCTATCGCATTACTCCTAACAATCACCATAGACCTTGGGCTATTCGGTTGTGTAAAGTGTGTAGGGCTGATTAATCGCAAGAAGAAAAACCAGTTGAAAAGTCTATAGCTATTGAATTATGTGTTTTGAGCTAGATAAGAATTACCCTTAATAAACTGAGTAACTACTTGAGCAGAACAATTCCAATTTCGCAGTATCTGCCCATTCTCCGATGGGGGCGAGACTACGACAAACTAAAGCTGATCGACGACTCTATGGCTGCGGTTATCGTAGCGATAATGTTAGTGCCACAGGCGTTGGCCCTTGCTCTGGTTGCCGGCCTACCACCTCAAGTGGGGCTCTACGCAAGCATCTTTGGGCTCTCTTTCTATGCTCTCTTTGGCACGAGCAATACGCTTTCCGTCGGTCCAGTCGCAGTGCTTTCGTTAATGACAGCTGCCGCTCTGGGAAAACTAGGGATCAGTGATCCTTCACAGCTTGTCGCCGCAGCTCTGACTCTGGCATTCCTCTGTGGTGTCTTCTTGTTGCTATTGGGGCTGATGCGCCTCGGTTTCATAGCTAACTTCTTATCCCACCCAGTCATCAGCGCGTTTATTACTGCCAGCGCGATTCTTATCGGACTCAGCCAGGTACAGCACCTATTCGGCACGACATCCAGCGGCCAGAATATTATTGAGTTGCTTGTATCTTTGGGTGGTTCGATGGACGAGATCAATTGGATTACCTTGGGTCTTGGCTTGAGTTCCATAGCGATTATCATTTGGTGTAGAACAGGACTTGCCTCGTTGCTCACCAAGATGGGTCTGGGCAGCAGGCTCGTAACCAGTATCTCTCGAAGCGGACCTGTCATCGTAGCCTTACTAACCGGTTTGCTCTGCTATGGTTTCAGGCTCGATCAGCAGGGCGTGCAGTTACTGGGCGTTGTACCGGCAGGGCTGCCTGGGCTGACAGTTCCTGATTTCTCACTGGATCTCATTCGCGACCTGTTTTGGTCCGCCGTTTTACTTTCCATTATTGGCTTCGTTGAATCAGTTTCGGTAGCCCAAACATTAGCGGCTAAACGCAAGGAACAGATTGAGCTCGATCAAGAATTAATTGGCTTGGGCGCCGCTAATATTGCGGTGTCATTCTCCGGCGGTTTTCCGGTGTGCGGTGGCTTCTCCCGTTCGGTGGTCAATTTCGATGCGGGTGCAGCGACGCCAGCGGCGGGTCTAATGACAGCCGTGCTCATCGCCTGCGTTGCCTTGATGTTCACGCCCTTGCTGTATTGGCTGCCAAAGGTAGCTCTGGCTTCAATAATATTGATGGCGGTCTATCCGCTCTTAGATTTTTCGGCATTAGGCAAGTCCTGGCAGTATTCGAAATCCGATTTCGTCGCCGTTTCTATTACCTTGTTCCTGACATTGTTGGTGGGTGTGGAGATCGGTATTGCCTCTGGGGTGCTAGTCTCGATCTTGATGCATCTGTACAAGACTTCGCAGCCGCACGTGGCTGTAATAGGCAGGGTTGCTGGAACTGAGCATTTCAGAAATGTAGAGAGGCATGATGTTGAAACCTTCGATAATATCTTGTCGATCCGCATTGATGAGAGCCTCTACTTCGCGAATACACGTTTCCTTGAAGAGCTTATTTTTAGTCTGATGGCAAAAAAGCCCAAGCTAGAGCACGTAATTTTGATGTGTACTGCCGTCAACGCGATTGATATGAGTGCGCTGCAGACCTTGCAAAAAATTAATCAAACGCTGAGCGAGATTGGCATCAAGCTGCATCTGTCTGAAGTTAAAGGGCCGATAATGGACAAGCTTGTAAAGACGACGTTGTTTGCAAACCTTTCTGGCTCGAACTACCTGAGTCATAACCTGGCTGTCGAAGACTTGAAGGATCATGAGTTACCACTGTCCGGGCTATGACGATTTTTAGTCGAACAGTAGAGCGGTGCACGGGCATTTTTTCATGACGATCTGGGTCGACGCTGATGCCTGTCCAAAGCCTATAAAGGCGATTCTGTTTCGCGCGGCCGAACGCACTGGAGTGCCTCTGTGCCTGATTGCGAATCAGCCCATGCAGACGCCTCCTTTCAAAAACATCGCCGCGATTCAAGTCGGTCAGGGATTCGATGTGGCTGACGATGAGATCGTGCGTAGGGTGCAGCAGGATGACTTGGTAATCACTAGTGATATTCCCTTAGCGGATGAGCTGATAACCAAGGGTGCGCAAGTCTTGAGCCCGCGTGGAGAGATGTTTTCTGCAAGCAGCATCAAGGCGAAGCTCAATATGCGAGACTTCATGGACACTATGCGCGGCAGTGGTATTCATACTGGCGGTCCCGCTCAAATGAGCGAGACCGATAAGAGAGGGTTCGCCAACGCGCTAGATCGGTATCTAACTCGGCATGGCTAAGAGTAGTGGGTACCTCTGAGTAATTCTATGGTAGCACTGCGAGTCCTGAAGCGTTTAGCCGCGAGACGCAGTTCGCTGTTAATGGCCTTAGTCCTTAACAAGAACAGCAACGAAGTTGATGAACGCTTCAGGACTCGCCCTTCGGGGCATTTAGACTGCCCCGATCTCTTCGTTGTTCCTTTTTGACAGGCGGACGTATGCTTGCAAAGAAACTCCTTGATCTCGAAACAGTCCCAAAGCCAGAGGCGCCAGAGAATTGTTCAGAGCTACCCTAGCTTCACAACCATCTTGCCGAAGTTCTCGCCGCTAAATAGACCGAGAAATGCGTCAACTGCATTGTCGATGCCTTCGAATACAGTTTCCCGACTCTTCACTTTGCCTTCCTGTATCCATGGAATCATCTCACTCAAGAACTGATCACGCATATCGCCGTGATCGGACACGATGAAGCCATTGATACGAATTTTTTTGCCTACAATTAGCATCAGGTTATTCGGTCCCGGCGCAGGTTCGGCATTATTGTAGCTCGCGATCATGCCGCAGGCGGCAATACGACCATAAGGGTTCATAACTTCGAGTGCAGCTTGTAGATGGTCGCCGCCAACATTCTCAAAATAGACATCTATGCCCTCGGGTGCAGCAGATGCTAGAGCCTTGCTTATGTCGCCGCATGTCTTGTAATTAATGACGGCGTCTACGCCGCATTCGTCTAACAGCCACTGCCCTTTTGCATCGCTGCCGACGCTGCCAATTACGCGGCAGCCCTTGAGCTTCGCGATCTGACAGACGTTAGCGCCTACGGCACCAGACGCCGCGGAAACGAAGACCGTCTCGCCCTCTTTGTGCTCTCCATATTTAAATAAGCCGACATAGGAGGTTAGGCCGGGCATTCCTAGTGTGCCTAGGTAGAGTGAGAGTTGCTCGGGATCAAAAGGAATCACCTTGCTAACGGTGTTCGCCTTTGCGATGAATTTATCCTGCCATGCAGCTCCATTGAGAACGATATCGCCGGCTTGTAGCGAGGGGTCGGCAGATTCAATGACTTCGCCTATAGCGCCGCCATACATGACACAATCGAGAGCGTAAGCCTCGGCATAGACTGCGTTCTCGCGCATGCGACCGCGCATATAAGGGTCAACTGACATGTAGAGGTTCTTGATTAGCACCTCGCCGCCGGTTGGAGCAGGTAGCTCAACTTCAACGAGCTGGAAATTCGCTTTGGTGGGCATGCCGCTAGGGCGGCTGATGAGGTGTATTTGTTTAGCTGTGTGATTGCTCATGATTTACTCTGGATAGGGTGATAAGTGTTTTGGAAATTTGTATTCTTTTTGTATTTTTTTCGAGCTAGACGGGGCTGGCGGCCGCAGCCTTTATTGCGCGGGTTTGCATGTAGACAATACCGAACAAGATCGCCGCACCTACGAAGTGACAGATGATTGGAAACGGGGTCCACATCAGGAGCGTGGCACTGACTAAAAGTAAGGCAGCGATTACTGCGTTAATCTTTGCCTCAAGATGCCACTGTAGAATGCCGGCAAGGGCATACAAGCCCATGCAAGACCATATGAAGACTTCTATGCGTTCCGGCCAGGTTCCCGAGATTAGCGGCGAATAGGCGAATAGCACTGGCACTAGATACAGCCCTTTTGCGACTTTCCAACTAGTGAGTCCCGTTGCCATAGGTGGCGTTCCCGCTATCCCTGCTGCGGCAAACGAGGCGAGACACACAGGTGGCGTGACATTACTGTCTTGCGATAGCCAGAAGATAACTAAGTGCGCACTCAGCAACATGCCGGTAAGCATTTCGGGTTCCAGCATCTCCTGACGGATAAGCTGTTTCATCTCTAGCGGCATCTCTTGCAGTGCAGTTAGTGGATCACCCCCGAACAGGCTGAGGGTCGCCACGACGTTGGAGGGCAGGTCGCTCGCTTGCAATGCGATGAGCAGTTGTGACTGTGAGATCAGGTCGAATATCAGTGGTGCCGAGAGAGTAGCTAATACGATATACGAGGCCGTTACCGGTAAGCCCATGCCTAGTACTAGCGAGGCTAGGGCAACTAGAACGAGAGTAATGAGTAGGCTGCCTTGTGCCCACTCTACGATCATCAGCGAGAAGGCGTTGCCCACACCGGTAGTCGTTACAACATTGATTATGATGCCAACGGCCACTAACAGGAGAGCTGTCGATATCATGGTCTTTACGCCCTCGACTGTTGCATCGAATATATCCGGTAGCCGCATTGGTGTAGAAGATAGCCAAGAGGCGCCGATGACGCTGATTATGGCGAAGGCGGCGGAGGTCGTTGGCGTTCTACCTATTACAAGAAAGCTTACCAAAACGATCATGGGTATTATGAAATGCCAGCCTTCTTTTAATACAGTCGAGACTTTCTCCGTATCCTCTGCGGGCGTGAGCTTCAGGCCCAGACGCTTTGCTTCGATACGTACGAAGTAACATACTGTCAGAAAGTAGAGGATAGCCGGTAGGGTAGAGGCGGCGATGATCGTTAAGTAGGGGATCTGTGTATAGCTTGCAAGAACGAAGGCGCCAGCTCCCATCACTGGCGGCATTAGCGCACCACCGGTCGATGCGGCCGCGACAACTCCTGCCGAAAATTTCCCAGGAAATCCGGATTTCTTCATCATCGGTATCGTTATCACACCGGTGGAGACGGTGTTGGCGACGGCAGATCCAGAGACCGAACCCATCAAGCCGGAGCCGACTACGGCAACCAGTCCTGCGCCGCCGGTGTATCGGCCTGCCAAGCACTGAGCCAGTCGGACGATGAAGTCGCCGGCGCCGGATCGAAGTAAGAACGATCCGAAAATAATAAACATGAAGACAAATGTAGAGGATATCTGAGCAGTGAGTCCGAACATACCTTCGCTAGTGAAGAAGCTACGATACAGTACGGTCTCGAGGCTGAGCCCTGGGA
>JAPKAI010000155.1 GCA_028825335.1 Gammaproteobacteria bacterium
AAACCATGACTAGCATTGGGCAGAACCACGAGATCAAAATCCTTGTCAGCTTCGATTAAAGCTTCGACTACCAACATGGTACTGGAAGGGTGTACATTGGTATCGAGCATGCCGTGGGCAAGCAACAGCTTGCCTTCCAAGTTAGCGGCTAGTAGTTGGTTCGCCTGATTGTCGTAGTTAGTAGTAATTACCGGCTCGCCTTCTCCCGGATTATTCTCGGGAAAAGTCTCTAACAGTCCCTGCCACTTTTCACCCCAGTCATCTTCGTAGTTCCGATTATCATGGTTGCCCGCCCCGGATACGGCGACCTTATAGAAGTCTGGATAGCGCAGTATTCCAGCAGTAGATGCGAACCCGCCACCAGAGTGTCCCCAGATGCCGACTCGCTCGAGATCCATCCACGGATTGACTGCCCCTAGCTGCCTTATTCCTTCGATCTGATCTGGCAGGCCGTTATCGCCCATGTCTCCATAGTAGGCATCATGAAAAGACTTCGATCGCCCCGGCGTGCCCATCGCATCTAACTCGACTACGATGAATCCAAGCTCGGCGAGTGACTGCTTGTCATTCCGGGAGGCGCGAAACGACCGCGTGCCAACACTGCCGCTCTGTGGCCCAGGATAGAGATAGTTTAATACCGGGTAGGCCTTTGTCTCTTCGAAATTAGAAGGCTTGTAAAGCAAGCCATAGAGATCAGTGATCTGATCTCTGGCCTTCACAATGAATGGTTCCGGCGCCACCCAGCCGCTAGTGATAAGCGGACCAATATCCGTTTCTTCGAGAACCAACTGCGTATCACCTGCCTTGTTACGCACAACAGAGACCGGAGCAGTATTCGGTGTCGAATAGACGTCACTAAAATATTCAGCAGACTCGGACCAGCTAATCTGATGGTTTGCTATCTCGGGGGTTAGGTTTGTCAATTCAGTACCATCGAAATTAACTCGGTATAGATACTGAAAATAGGGATCACCCGGTTCTCGGTTCGAGCCAAGGAAATAAATCTGCTGATTTTCCAGATCTACCTGCTGGATCTGCAGCACCGCCCAACTACCCTCGGTGATCTGCTGCTTCAATTCGCCTGACTGTAGGTCGTGCAAATAGAGATGGCCCCAATTATCTTTCTCAGAAAACCAGACAAACTCATTTCTCTCGGGAAAGACACGCCAATTGGCAGCGTTGTACCCAGATTCGTAATAGGTCTCTACCTCCTCGCGGTAGATAGGCCTCACCTCGCCAGTTTCAAGGTCGGCAACCTGCAGCTGCGCAGTCTTGTGATCCCGCGATGAAGAAACGAACGACAATGTCTCGCTATCCTCACTCCACTCCACGTCCAGAAACACACCGCCGCGACCAGCTATGTGATCGCTCGTAGTCGATCTATGGGGATCAGGTGGCATATTTAAAGCTACAATGCGCGGCTCATCTTCAAGATGAATAACGATTCGTTCGATCATGAATATGTAGTCATCGCCTGGCAGCGGATACCTCCATGCATCTAATTCGCCATGACCTACCTGCGTAGACCACAGGTACATCTCGCCCACATTTCTACCGTCGTGACGAAAGGTGGCTATCTTGGAGGAATCTGGAGACCACAATAGAACCGGACCATCGTCGCGCAACCACCCTGCATTATTGGTCGCATACCCATAGTCTTGCTCACCGTCGAAGGTAAGTTGGGTCGCCTCATTGCTCGCAGTATCGCGAACCCAGAGGTTATGCTCATCGATGAAGGCTGCCGCGGCGCCATCTGGGGAGAAATATTCACTCGTCGAAACCTCAGCGAGCTGGTTAAGAGTATAGGTGCTCAAGTCCAGCACATAACTTTGATCCTCAAAATCAAATTCGAGCTGCTCTCCCGCCTCACCCAGATGTACACGCGACAGGCTTAAGTCATTAGCTTCAACTTCCTCTTCTGCATAGGCTGCCAGTTCCATTGCTAGACGAGCCGTATCTAAAAGTGGCGATTTTTGCGCCGTCTGCACATTCACTAAAATATAGTCAGAGCCGCTCTCAATTGAACGGCGGTAGATCAATCGATCATCATCCTGCCAGTATTGGGTGAGGATATTGTTCTGGACTAGGTCGGCAGTATTGATTCCAAGAAAGCTTTCCGCACGCTCATAGTCGGCGGTGGTTATGCTCTCCAGATTAGATGCGACAGCTGCAGCTGTCTCGTTGGTAGGCGCCGGTGAACAGGCCTGAATGATGGCAAGGGAAAATAGTACGACCGAGCTACGTCTAATCGTGTGATTCATCAATGCAGCCTCTCATATGCAACTTGGAAAGTAGGCGCTAAAGGAGTGCGTCCAATATTAAGTCAACCGATTCGACTATGCGCTGGTCTCTTACTCGTAGATCAGGAGAAAATTCAATGCCTGTCAGATGCTGCAATCCTAGGATATAGCGTACAGCAATTTCGCTCGCCTGATCATCTGAGAATTGCTGATCTTTTTCAGTCACCATGCCCCGCGCGAACTCTTTAGAAAACGAAACTGGCCTGCCATCTCGCTGCAAAACATTGCCGCCGTCATCCAGACGCCAGAAACGCGACGAGTCCATAGTATAGAGTTCATCTGCCGCTACTATCTTGCCTGCACTATTGATGCCGTGCTCGGTCTTTGTATCCACCAGCACCATGCCTCGTCCAGCCAGGTACTGAGAGATCATGCCAAAGGCCATCAGCGATGAATTTCGAATTTGATTGTACTGCGCCTGAGTACACACTCCGCTATCGATCAGCGATTTTGCATCGGTAGTTTTATCGACCTTGTCCTTGGTGCTCGGAGTATCCATGACATAGGGCAGAATACCGTTTGGTACTAGGTCAACGATGCTCATCTCATGCCCAGCGTAATGCAGCACAGCCTCTCCAGTCTCTTTAGCCTGCAGCCAATGTTGATACAAAGATGTAGAAGTCGAGCTCTCAGCCATATAGAAACGCAGCACATTCTCGATACTAATTATCTCCAGATTCTCAGAGGGAATAACTGTCGAACTCGGCAGCAATCCATCCACGGCAAACTGAGAAGAACCCAACACATCCACTACCAAGCGCAGCATATGATCATGATTGATCGCTAACACCTGATCTTTAAATGGAATCGCGCCGCGATTCACATCATGGGTCGAGATTCGATTATTGCGAAACATGAGTCGCAGCGAAATACCGGTTTTACCAACCAAACCATCCCCAAATACGGAGTCTGATACCTTGCCTTTGAGCACAGACGCTCCATTCAGGCGGGGAATATCTCCATCAGTTATAAGCTGCTGTATGCTTCGACCTTCATTGACCGTGCTGCCGTGCTCGGCGACTAATTCTCGGATTTGCTTCTCGTCTAGCATGGGATTTTCGGCTGCAACCTATAGATAGGAATTGGGCAATGAAGAATAAGTGAATCGGTGAGGGACTACAAGATTGCTAGGAGAATAGCCATGCACAGAAGTGGTGCCGCCAGTAAAAGTCACTATCTTCAACGC
>JAPKAI010000156.1 GCA_028825335.1 Gammaproteobacteria bacterium
GCAGCACCACCCACACGCGACACCGAGACACCCGGGTTCATCGCAGGACGAATGCCTGAGTTAAATAGGTCTGTTTCTAGGAATATCTGGCCATCTGTAATCGAAATTACGTTGGTTGGTACAAACGCCGAAACGTCACCAGCCTGAGTCTCGATTATGGGCAATGCTGTCAAAGAACCTGTCTTACCTTTCACTTCACCGTTGGTGAACTTCTCTACGTAGTTAACGTTCACTTTCGATGAGCGCTCCAAAAGACGGGAGTGTAAGTAGAAAACGTCACCGGGATAGGCTTCACGACCTGGAGGTCTTCGCAGTAACAGGGAGATCTGTCTATAGGCCCAGGCTTGCTTAGTCAGATCATCATAGACGATCAATGCATCTTCGCCGCGGTCACGGTAGTACTCGCCCATCGTGCAGCCTGAGTAAGGCGCAATGAATTGCATAGATGCTGGATCAGATGCCGTCGCCGCTACGACGATGGTGTATTCCATGGCCCCGTGCTCTTCCAAGCGATTTACCACATTAGCTACAGATGAGGCCTTCTGGCCTATCGCTACGTAGACGCACTTAACATTCTTGCCTTTCTGGTTGATGATCGCGTCGATCGCTACCGCTGTCTTTCCTACTTCACGGTCACCAATAATAAGTTCACGCTGGCCTCTTCCAATTGGGACCATGGAATCGATTGATTTCAACCCTGTCTGTACTGGCTCGTCAACTGACTGTCTTTCGATTACGCCTGGCGCTATTTTTTCAACCGCGTCGGTCATAGTTGTTTCAACTGGGCCCTTGCCATCAATAGGCTTGCCTAATGCATCAACAACGCGCCCTTCTAATTCAGGGCCAACAGGGACTTCCAAAATTCGCTTCGTACAGCGACAAGTTTGACCTTCGCGCAGCGAGAGATAGTCGCCTAAAACAATGGCGCCTACAGAGTCCCGCTCAAGGTTAAGCGCCATTCCGTATACGCCACCTTCGAACTCGATCATTTCACCGTACATCACATCGGCTAGGCCGTGGATACGAATAATGCCGTCAGATACGCTGACGATAGTGCCTTCGTTCTTTGACTCAACAGACACATCGAGCTTGTCGATACGCTGTTTAATAATGTCACTGATTTCGGATGGATTCAGTTGTTGCATGCTTATTTCCTTGTTCCTGACCTGCTCAGGAATTCATTGATTCAGCTAATTTAGATAACTTTCCGCGCACCGAGCTGTCGATGACATTGTCACCCGCTCTAATAACCGCGCCGCCGATCAAGCTTTGGTCGACATTGGTTGTCAATATGATTTCACGCTTAAGGCGATCTTTGAGAGCTTGCGCTAGCTTGTTTGAAACATCTGAACTAATTTCAAAAGCTGTTGTGATCTCAACATCGACCGACATTTCCTGTTGTGCTTTCAGTGCTTCAAACAATGAAGAAATTTCTGGCAGCAAAACCAGACGCTTGTTCTCGGCGAGTAGGCCTACAAAGTTCTTGCCCTTCTCTTCAAGCTCATCACCGCATACACCAATGAAGGCCTTGGCAATTTGGTCCGACGACAACGAGGGAGAGCTCAGTATACTGCTCACGCCAGGCTGGTCGGCCACGGCTGCAGATAAAGCGACCATGCTGGACCATTTATCCAACGCGCCATCCTGCAAAGCAGTTTCGAACGCCGCCCTAGCATAGGGTCTTGCTAATGTGATTAGTTCTGCCACTGTCTAGTTTCTCAAAGCTCGGAAGCTAATTTGTTCAACATGTCTTCGTTAGCGGCTTGATTGATCGAGCCCTCCAGAATCTTCTCGGCACCAGCGACTGCTATCGCAGATACCTGAGCGCGTAGAGCTTCTTTCGCTCTATTTACTTCCTGTTCGATATCGGCCTGAGCGCCAGCAATAATTCGCTTGGCCTCTTCTTTAGCTTTATCTTTTGCTTCGTCAACAATCTGTGAGCCGCGCTTGTTAGCAAGGTCAATAATGCCAGCTGCCTCAACCTTCGCTACCTTAAGCTGATCTGTAGAATTAGCCTGCGCTAATTCCAGATCCTTCTCAGCTCTAGCCGCTGCTTCTAAGCCGTCTGCGATTTTCTGCCGACGTTCTTCCATAACATTCATGAATAGAGGCCAAACATATTTTGCGCAGAACCACCAGAAAACGAAGAACGCTACCGATTGCCCGATAATAGTTAATGTAATATCCACCGCGATCTCCCGCTATTAGATGTCTGTCTTAGCCTGCTAGCTGGCCTAGGTAAGGGTTGGCAAAGGTAAACCACATGCCGATACCAATACCAATCATAGTTACCGCGTCGATAAGACCGGCTACCAAGAACATGCTGGCCTGTAATTTAGGAGCTAGCTCCGGCTGACGAGCAGAACCTTCTAGGAATTTGCCTCCTAAAATACCGAAACCAATCGCGGTTCCGAGTGCGCCCATTCCCAGTACAAGCAGTACGCCCAATACCGTATTCGCTAATATCAATTCCATCTTTTCCTCCAGGTTTTCTTTAGTTCAGATCAATCGTAATAAAATATAAAATTTTGTTTAGTGGTCGCCGTGTGCCGGCTCATGTGCCGCATTCAGATACACAATCGTTAGCATCATGAAGACGAATGCCTGCAGCGGCACAACCAATAGGTGAAACACTGCCCAGACAAAGTGCGCGGGCAACTGATAAGCGCCCAGCAGCCCGGAAATAAGCAAGAACAACAATTCCCCCGCGTACATATTTCCGAACAGTCGCAGCCCCAGCGAAACCGGCTTAGCAAATAGGGTGGGTATTTCAATAATAAGGTTAAACGGCAGCATCCATTTACCGAAGGGGTGGAAGGCGAGCTCACTTAGGAAGCCGCCAAGGCCCTTGTTCTTAACACTGTAGTAAAGGATAAGAAAGAAGACGCTGATTGACATACCCATGGTGATGTTCGGGTCTGTTGTTGGCACAACCTTAAAGGACATATGCTCCAAGCCCCAGAGGCCACCTACCGCCATCGCTATCTCCGGCAACCAATCAACTGGTACCAGATCCATCATGTTCATCAATATGATCCAGACAAAGACCGTCAAACACAGCGGGCCCACGTGAGGATTCTTATAGTTGAAGCCCGAGTTAACCTGGGATTCTACGAATTCGAAGATGCTCTCAACAAAGTTCTGGATGCCGCTTGGCACGTCGGAAGTTGCGCGCAGACCGATATAGCGAAAGAATAATAAGAAGGCGGCGCCGATGAACACAGACCAGCCCATAGTATCGACGTGTATCGACATGAAGCCCATTGAGACAGCTTCTTCAGGCGTGTGAGCAAGGCCCCAGTGACCGTCTGGAAATTTACCGTAGGTCAAATAGGATAAATGGTGGGTAATGTATTCCTGAACAGTCTGGCCTTCTGCGCCATGTTCAGCGGCTGCGTGTGCCGCGTCTGCTAACTCTGCCATTTATATTCTCTAAGCTCTTCA
>JAPKAI010000157.1 GCA_028825335.1 Gammaproteobacteria bacterium
CTGAGCCGGTACCGTCGACGATCAAACCGCCGCGTATGATGAGATCGTGTGACATGGTAAAGCTCCTGCTTGTAAATAATGATTTTTAGGCACCTATTAGAATACACGATTCGCGCAAGCACAGGCTACCTGTTCGATCGATGGGTAAAAGCTCACTTCGAATCAGGTTAATGTGCCTGACATGCGGGCCGCAGCCTCCAAAGTAGCCCTCATAGATGACGTGTCCACGATGACAAATAAGCAAGCCGTCAGTGTGCGATTGCTCGATAGCGTCGAGCCAGGCCAGCGACTCCCCATTCAAACTATCGAATCTCAGATCATCATGATCTGAGATCGGTTGGCAACTCTCTACTAGCGCAAGACCCTCGCCAAACGTTCTTGGTGGGCACGAGCTCATCCATGTGATTCTGGCTGCAACGAATCTGCGGCCATGCGTAGAAGGACTTAGGCACAAATCGGATGATTTTTTTCACGCTCAGGAGGAAACCCCTGCATCCAACCGTTTGTCTTAGGATCATCTGATTCGCTCATCTAGCCACCAATCACTATACGTCCGGGAAACACGTTGGGCACAATGATGCCCTGATTGACAACTAACTGGCCGTTGACGATGACTGCCGTGATTCCGGTGGAGGGAGAATATGGTTGATCGTAAGTCGCACGATCTCGAATAGAATCTACATCAAATATGACAATGTCAGCATCTGCACCGGGTTGAATTCTACCCTTTCGCTTAAATCTAGGCGCGACGCCCTCTAAACGTTTCGCCGGAAGATACGACATTTTCGAAAGCGCTTCCGAGAGGCTCAATATTTTACTACCTCTTACATACTCGGCCAGCACTCTGCTGAAAGTTCCAATGGCCCGCGGATGTGATTTGATCTTTTTGCTGAAGATGGGCATTGCGTCACTACCGATCATCATTGCGGATGACACCATTGCACGCTGAGTCCAGTCCTCTCGGCCATAGTGATGGATGATGGTAGCGCCAGGATCCTCCGCTCTCACCTCATCCCAACGGGCTTTGGTAAAGAACTCACCCGTCTCTGCCAGTTGAACATCGCTGTAGGTGATACCAAATATGCTTTTCCAGTCTCGGTTAAAAACATCAGCACCGATCGATGTTGAACCCGCGTTGTAAGGATAGGATTCAGCACTGATATCGACCCCTGCGGCGAGCGCCTCATCAACGAGTTCGAGAAAGTTGTCGATACCACCCATCGCACTCGCGCTGAGATGACAAATGTGGATTGATGCACCGGTACGTTTTGCTAACTCAATGACCTCTATCAAACCTGAAGGGTCGCCGGCCATTCCACGCCTGATATGAATAAACAGTGGAGCGCGGCGATCAGCTGCAGTGGTAAACAAAGCTTCGAGTTCACCATCACTCACAGCAGCATCCAGGTAATCTAGCAGCAAACCGATACCTAAGCCCCCTTGATCAATACCCAAGCCCACGTGCCGCATAGCGCGCACTATTTCGGCTTCATCCATCTGCTTTGTAAACGCTGCATCCTTAAAGCTAAAGGATTTTCCAGCGAAGAAAATGTAAGGCTGCTCAGTATTTGAGAGAACCTTTGCACGCATTGAGGCGTAACTCGCTGACGCACCAAAATTGATCAATGCTTGATCGGAAATATTGTTCGCTACAGCAGCCACCGGGTACGCACCAGCCTCTAGATCCAGCGCAGTGGTCACACCATCTCTGACCTGATACTGCTGTCCGAGTTGGGTTTGTGCATGACTGTGTAAGTCTATGAATCCGGCAGTGACAACCTTGCCTTTCGCGTCGATCGTTTCTGTGCCTGACAAAGGCATTTCACTGACAGCGACTATTCGGTTATCAATAATCCCGACATGACGCATGGCATCGGTTGATGATGCAGGATCAATCACACGACCATTCGCGATCACCAAGTCAAAAGATGTTTCTGCTGATACCTGGATACTGAATATGCAAGCGAGTACCACGCAAACCCACGCTTCTGTACGATGGCCAACAACGAATTGATTCTTAGTCATGATAAATTTTCCTGTTCATACGGCAACGGGTGCAAAGATCGTAAACGTGGCAACGATGATTGATTCCGTAAAGAAGTGTCGCCGTACCATTCACGTTACCCGCAAGTAACGAATCGTCGGGTTACGCCGACACACCATCCGGGAATACATTGATCGCCTTGTTAAACGGTGTAGCACTTGCAGGCGTCATTCTAATTCTGCGCTGCTCATTAGTCCTTTGGGAGCGTAAAGGAAGTCTAACACCCGTATCCTGACAGCCTCACGTCAGCAGACCTTCTAGGGTAGAGTATTGTTTAGGAGACTAGCAATTAAGGCTGCGGTGTCTTTAACCTTCAGAAAGTTGAGCCACAACTCGATTTCGACCAGATTTTTTAGCCTTATGCCTATAACCATTCAGCAGGATCAATGATGTTACGTAAAACCAGGATAGACAACGCCGGGATTATCATGTTGACCGTATTCAGCGCCACGCTCGGTCTCAATCAAGCTCTAGTAAAATTGGTTAATGCCGGTTTTTCACCGATTTTCCAAGCGGGCCTGCGCTCTGTCTGTGCATTTTTTATCGTGCTTTCTTTTGCCCTGATCTTTAAGAAAAAATTATCTCTGAGCGATGGTAGTCTATTACCCGGACTCGCCATTGGGGTTTTATTTACAGCAGAATTCTTCCTGCTGTTCACCGCCCTGGACTATACAACCGTTTCACGCGTTTCCCTGTTCTTCTACACCCAGCCGTTCTGGGTTGCACTAGGTGCACACTTTCTCATTGCAGGCGAACAACTCAATCGTAACAGGATCATGGGCCTGCTAATTGCTATTTCCGGTGTTGCGCTATGTCTGTTCAGCGATGCTGAGATGGCATCACTGGAAACTCTGAAAGGAGACGTAATGTGCCTGGTAGCAGCTGTTTCCTGGGCCATGATTGCGCTGATGTCGCGAACGACGAAAATCTCCCTGAGCACACCAGAAATGCAGTTGCTTTATCAATTAGCAGCATCAGGAATTATCCTCACGTTGCTTGCGCCGATGCTGGAAGATCCTATTAGAAATCTTACTCCTGGAATTCTCGCTATATTCAGTTTCCAGGTCATTTTTGTCGTTTCTATTGGCTTTATCTTCTGGTTCTGGGCCATTTCTGTTTACCCCACTTCCGACATGGCTTCTTTTAGTCTTCTGTCACCCGTATTCGGTGTATTCTTCGGTTGGATCATATTCAACGATCAAATAACCATCGAGTTTGTTATTGCGCTGTTAATGGTGATTGGTGGCATCGTGCTCAGCAATAAAAAGGTAAACTCAACTAACTGATGGGTTGGCCTGGTAAGCAAAAATCTGAATCAAAAAGGCCAGCCGAGGATAGTAAGTTTAAACCGCATTTATCCCGGATTTCAAAAGTATCTTGATTGGGGTTTTTGCGAAAA
>JAPKAI010000067.1 GCA_028825335.1 Gammaproteobacteria bacterium
ATCGTCTGCGTTGTTGGTAAGTCGCAGTGGGTTCGCATCTTCGAATTATTAGGCATCGATGACGAGTGAAGTAGTGCGAAATTTTAGCAGTTGCCGCTTTCGCGTAGGCACTGAAAGTGTATAGGTTGCACAATTGGGATTTGATGCAAGAGCAGTTTTCGTGTTTGCAAGTAAAGTGCGATAATGCCCAGCGCTCCCAGGTGTTTTTGGATAGGATAGAAATTTTCGGATAAACTCGCCGGGTCCAAATTGGCAGGGCAGATATGTATTTGGAAGCTAGTAAATAAAACAGTGACAGGCGTGAGGTAGATAGTGGTGCGCAGGGATTTGCAACCATTGCCTAAAGGGCAATGCGAGTGAGCCAAAAGCAAGTGAAATGACATCTTATGCTAGCTTTTAACGAACGCCTTACTGAAAAATCCATGGATGACTTTTTCAGCATCCACCAAATAAACGCGAACACTATTGGAATTCATAATGAAATTGATTAAACCCTTTCGGGGTCTTCGACCGACCAGAGAGCTCGCAGTGAAAGTTGCCTCTCACCCTTACGACGTTCTCAACAGAGAAGAGGCATTTGAGCTCGCCAAGGATAATTCCCTTAGCTTCCTGCACATTAACAAACCAGAAGTAGATCTAGATGTATCGGTAGATGTGCACGATCAATCGGTTTATGAGAAGGGCAGGGAAAACTTAGATCGATTTCAAGCCGAAGGCACGCTAAAGCAAGACAGCGAAGAGAAGCTGTATGTGTACAAGCAAGTGATGGGAGAGCACGAACAGGTGGGGCTTGTCGCAGCAGCTTCCGTGGATGCCTATGAGAACAACCTGATCAAGAAGCATGAGTTCACACGCCCAGTGAAAGAAGACGACAGGGTCAATCACATGGTCGCGTTAGACGCGCAGGTAGGCCCCGTATTTCTAACCTATAAGGCTCATGCCGAAGTGGATGCCTTAATCGTCAAGGTTATGGCTACCGATGCAGAGTACGATTTCGAGGCGGAAGACGGCACGCGACATGTATTTTGGGTTGTCGAAGATGTGACGCTATCGGCTGATATCGAAACTGCATTTTCCGAGATCAAACATCTGTATGTCGCAGATGGTCATCACCGATCGGCGGCTGCCTCGCGTGTGAAGCACCTGCGCCAGAAACAGAATCCTGATCATACGGGCGATGAATCTTATAACTATTTTCTTGTCGTGCTATTCCCTGACAATCAAATGCAGATTCTTGATTACAATAGAATCGTGAAAGATCTGCGCGGAGCCAATAGCGCAACATTTTTGGAGGAGCTAGCCACAAACTTCGATATCCAAAAGACAGATCTGCAGGCAGCGAAGCCAAGTTCTGCTAGAGATTTTGCGCTCTATCTAGACAAGCAGTGGTACAAGCTGAGGAGTAATGACAATCTGATTTCGCAAACCGATGAGGCGAATCCGGTGAGCAGTTTAGATGTGAGCATATTGCAGGACTACGTGTTCACGCCGTTACTCGATATTGTAGATCAGCGTACCGATAAGCGCGTGGACTTCGTGGGCGGAATAAGAGGTTTAGCGGAGCTAGAGAGACGAGTCGATACAGGAGATTGGGCGGCTGCCTTTGCTCTATACCCAACTTCAATTGAAAGCCTGATGTCTATCGCCGATGCCGACGAGGTGATGCCACCCAAGTCTACTTGGTTTGAGCCCAAGCTAAAGAGCGGGCTCGTCGTCCACAAGCTGGACTAGTTAATTACTTAGGCCTTTGCGGGGCAGCAATTCTCCAGACAGAGTTCAGTCTTTTGTTGCTGGGGACTGTCCCTCAAGACACTGCTCCTAAATTTTAGACGTATGCAGACATAATGCATTAGCGTATCGGTAAGTATCTGTGTTGTGCCGTTAAGAATTTTCATATTTCACTCTGTTTTGGGTTTACCCTGCTCTACCCTCTTTATTCAACGTTCAAAGTACTAAAAAGGTTTACATTAATCTTTGTGAGCCTGTCTGCGTTGGCCCTGAAGGGGTGGGTCTAGGCTGAGCTATCTGTAGGAAACGAATCAGGGCGCCATGAACAAACCATGACGCCCTTCCTTTTGGGGATTAACTGCCTGTCTGCACTTACTTAAGCAGCGTTCTGCTTATTTATATCGATAAGTGCTGCTTGCTCGCTACCGATTGTGATCTTCTTCGGCTTCATGGCCTCAGGAATCTCACGTACCAGTTCGATGTAGAGCAGGCCATGAGCCATGCGTGCGGTAGTGACCTCAACATGGTCCGCCAACTGAAAGCGTCGCTCGAAATTGCGTGCGGCAATGCCCTGGTGCAGGTAATTGCGGCCAGTAGCCTCTTCGCCAGCCTTCTGGCCAACTACCGTCAAGGTTCCCTTCTCAGTTTGGATATCCAATTCGCCTTCTTCGAAGCCGGCTATGGCCATAGTAATTTGGTATTGGTCCTTATCCGTCAGCTCGATGTTGTAAGGGGGATAGCTCGTCTGATTGGTCTCGCCGCGATTCACAGAGTCCAGCAGCGAAGAGAGGTGGTCAAAACCCACAGTGGAGCGGTATAGGGGTGCAAAATCTAATGTACGCATAGTCATATCCTTCCTTTTAAGCAATATGTAGTTAAAGTTTGATTGCCCATCAAATCGATCGGGCGGTGTGCGAGCCTCTCTTGAGCACTCGCTACAGTTCTGGATATGGGGATACGTAGAGTGGTTTCAAGTCGAGCAGGGTTAGTGGCATGGCTGTGAATTTCGCCAATAGGTAGATTAGAATGTGCTTCAATCGAGTCGACTGGGTTCTAGGGAGGTGCTGTGTGTGCGGGGAAAGCGCTGGAGTGCAGATCTCTAAAGGCCTAAGCTGGAAAGACCTATTTGGCAAGATGCTATGCGGGCTGGTCGAATAGGCCTGGGCCACTCTCTTTGTTGCTGTAGAGTAGCTGCGGACTCAGCGAGGCGGTAGTTCTGCCTCTGCAGCGCGATGTTCTCGAAGAGCCGAAAATAAAGGCCGTACGCTAGTTGGGCCGTCCTTTATTTTCGAATTTTAATATTGCTAATTATATTAAAAACAGAGAGTTAATTGCTTTATGTAATGTCTTATATAACAAAAAGGTCCATGAAGTCATTAACAGCGGTTTGCTCTAGAGCCTTCTGATCCTTACACAACTCAAAGATCTTGGCGCTGCGCTTGGCGGGGAAGCGTGTCGCTAGGTTAACCTTGAACTTCTCCTCTAGAAGCGGAATGCCTTCCTCGCGGCGGCGGCGGTGACCAACAGGGTAGTTGATTTCCACCCGCTCTGTGCTGCTGCCGTCCTTGAAGAAGACCTGCATGGCATTTGCGATAGAGCGCTTCTCAGGCTCCAGATACTCTCTTGAGTAGGTAGGGTTCTCGTGTATCTCCATCTTCTCGCGCAGCTCATCGATTATCGGGTTGGCCGCGTGAAAACTGTCTTCATAGTCCTCGGCTACCAAATTGCCGAAGGCGAGGGGCACGGCGGTCATATACTGCAGGCAATGATCTCTATCCGCAGGATTATTTAGTGGCCCGCTCTTGCTGATGATGCGTATTGCGGACTCGTGCGTATGGATAACGATCTTCTCGATCTCCGGCAAGCGATCTTTGACTTCAGGGTGAAGCTGAACGGAGGCCTCTGCTGCAGTTTGAGAATGGAACTCGGCAGGGAAGGATATCTTGAATAATATGTTTTCCATTACATAGCTTCCATAAGGCCTTGTAAATTCGAAAGCTTTTCCTTTGAAAGAGACATCATAGAAACCCCAGGTTGACGCGGTGAGCACGCTAGGGTAGCCGATCTCTCCGCGCATCGTGAAGTCTGCCAGGCGCACAGCGCGCGAGGTCGCGTCACCCGCAGCCCAAGACTTACGAGGCCCGGCATTCGGTGAGTGCCTGTAGGTACGTAGACTAGAGCCATCCAGCCAAGCCTGAGACAAGGCATCTATGATCTGTTCGCGAGTACCGCCCATCATCTGTGTAGCTACCGCCGTCGATGCGACGCGAACCAGCAGAACATGGCAGAGGCCGACGCGATTGAAACTGTTCTCCAAAGCCAAAACTCCCTGTATTTCATGGGCTTTTATCATTGCTGTTAGCACGTCGTGCATGGTGAGAGGCGGCTTCCCAGCGGCAACATTCTGCTGCGAAAGAAAGTCGGCGACTGCGAGAATCGCGCCTAGATTGTCGGAGGGGTGGCCCCATTCGGCTGCTAGCCAAGTGTCGTTGTAGTCCAACCATCGGACGATACAGCCTATATCCCAGGCGGCTTTGACTGGATCTAACCGAAACTGTGTGCCGGGGACGCGTGCGCCATTGGGAACTACGGTGCCTTCAACTAAGGGGCCTAGTAATTTGGTGCATTCAGGAAAACGCAGGGCCAGCAGGCCGCAGCCTAAGGTGTCCATCAGACAGTTGCGAGCCGTGTCGTAGGCCTCGGTGGAGTTGATTTCATAATCACAGATGTAATCTGCGATGTCGACGAGCACCTGATCTGGCTCAGGACGGGCATTAATTTCTACATTGTTAGACACTTAAAATTCCTTATAAATCAGATAATTAAATACTTTGTGTAATGTTATTGCAATGCTAGCGATCGGCTATGTCCACCCATTCGCTAGTTTCTGGGCCAGTGTAGTCGGCGCTAGGACGGATGATACGGTTATTGGAACGCTGCTCCTTAACGTGGGCCGCCCAGCCGGTAAGCCGGGACATCACGAAGATCGGAGTAAACAGCTTCGTTGGGATTCCCATAAAGTGATAGGCGGATGCATGGAAGAAATCAGCGTTGCAGAACAGCTTCTTCTCACGCCACATTACCTCCTCGCAGCGCACAGATACCGGGTATAGCGCCATGTCATCTACATGCTCGGCCAGCTTCTCAGACCACTGTTTGATAATCGTGTTGCGTGGGTCTGATTCGCTATAGATTGCGTGGCCAAAGCCCATAATCTTGTCCTTACGCGCGAGCATCGCCATGATCTCGCCCTCAGCCTCCTCCGCGCTGGTCCAATTCTGGATCATATCCATGGCTGCCTCGTTGGCTCCGCCATGAAGTGGCCCGCGCAGGGTGCCGATCGCGCCGGTTATGCAGGAATGCATATCAGATAGAGTGGAAGCGCAGACCCTGGCGCTAAAGGTAGAGGCATTGAATTCATGCTCGGCGTAGAGAATCAGGGATACATTCATCACCTGAGTAAACAACTCATTCGGTACCTCACCGCTCAACATATGCAGGAAATGGCCACCTATAGAGTCGTCATCCAATGCTGTATCGATTCGTTTTCCCTCGTGGGAGAAGGCATACCAATAACAGATGATAGAAGGGAAGGCCGCGAGTAGGCGGTCTATCACCTCATCCTGCTGCGAAAAGTCCTTCTCGATCTCGAGATTGCCCAGCACCGAGCAGCCCGTACGCATTACATCCATTGGGTGTGCGTCGGCTGGGATGCGTTCTAAAACATCTTTTAGGGCCTGAGGTAAATCTCTTAGTGATTTGATTTTATTGATATAATCATTAAGTTCTGTTTGTGTGGGAAGTCGGCCCTTCAGCAATAGATAGGCTACTTCTTCAAACTTCGCGTTCTCTGCCAGCACGCTGATGTCGTAGCCACGATAGGTTAGACCGGTGCCTGTCTTGCCTACTGTACAAAGCGCCGTCTCACCGGCAACCTGTCCGCGCAAGCCTGCGCCACCTAGTTTCTTTTCTGCCATTGTTATTCTCCAGCTCTATTAATCGAATTAATTCTATGCCTGTAGATAGTTCTTTTCCATCACGCAAAACTGATCGCCGATATAGGCGGCTATCTACTAAAAATTGACTTTAGGAAGTACTTGTTAAATTATGATTTTGTTAAGAAAATATCTACTTTTCGCTCTCAAACAAAGCATCTAGCTTCTCTTCGTAGACGTGATATCCGAGCACCTCGTAGAGCTCAGTTCTGGATTGCATATTGTCGATACAGGCCTTCTGATCGCCATTGACACCAATGGCTTGATAGACATCCAACGCGGCCTTGCTCATCGCGCGGAAGGCGCTAAGCGGGTACAGCACCATGGCTACACCATTCTCGGCCAATTCGGAGCAGTTAAACAGGGGTGTAGCACCGAATTCGGTGATATTCGCCAATACAGGCACCCTTACAGCATCTGCAAACAAACGGTACTGGCTTAATTCCAGCATAGCCTCCGGAAAGACCGCATCCGCGCCAGCTTCAACGCAGGCGACAGCCCTTTCAATAGCGGAATCTAGGCCCTCAACTGCAAGCGCGTCAGTCCTGGCCATGATAACGAAGTCGCTATCTGTTCTTGCATCGACAGCGGCCTTAACGCGGTCCGCCATCTCCGATTGACTCACGATCGCCTTATTAGGGCGATGCCCGCAGCGCTTTTGAGAAACCTGGTCCTCGATGTGCACCGCCGCCGCACCGGCGCGCTCCATACTCTTGATAGTACGGGCGATATTGAACGCACCACCCCAGCCCGTGTCGATATCGACTAGAAGCGGCAGATCAGATGCGTTGCAGATGCGTTCGACATCATGAATCACGTCGTTGAGGCTGGTAATACCAAGGTCCGGAAGGCCATAAGAGGCGTTGGCAACACCACCGCCGGAAAGATAAATAGCTTTATGTCCGGAATCCTCGGCAAGCATCGCGCAGTAGGCGTTGATAGCGCCAACGACCTGCAGCGGATTGTTCTCTTCCAGCGCCTTGCGAAAGCGAGCTCCGGGGGATAATGAATTCATAGTTTTCTCCTTAATAAAAATTTTTCATATAATGATTTAATTAATTATTCTGACTCAAATTGATGAATAAGCGTCTCTTTAGCGCTGGCAATATGGCGCCGCATTAGCAGTTCGGCCAACTCCCCATCACCTGCCTCGATAGCGTCAACTATCTGATGATGCTCCTTGAATGCCTGCACCGGCCGAGAGGGTGAGCTACTAGTCTGCATGCGATACAGGCGCAGCAGGTGATATAGCTCATCGCAGAGCAGGTTAAACAGGCGGGTATTGCTGCTAAGCTGAACGATTAGGTAATGGAAATCCAGGTCGCCTTCCTTCTGGTAGTACAAGCGTCCGTTTTCGGACTGGATCTGCTGCTCATGGTTCGCGAGTAAGTCGCGAAGATTACGGCAGTCTTCCTCGTTAGCTTTCTGGGCCGCTAGGCGACACGCAAGTCCTTCCAAGGATTCTCTAATCTCATATATTTCAATAGCTTGCTGACTATTCAAAGAAATAACCTTCGCCCCAACGTTGGGTGTTATCTCAACCAGCTTGCAGCCCTCGAGACGGCGGATAGCTTCGCGCAGTGGGCCGCGGCTGATGCCGTATTGCTTGCTGAGTTGAGGTTCGTTAACCTTGGAGCCTGAAGGGAGCTCGCCCTTGACGATGGCGGTGCGGATTTGGCCGAATACCGTGTCGGCTAGAGTGGAAGTTTTTAATCGGGTTTTGGGGTCCATAAAAAAAAGTCAACAATAGCTAGATTTGATGTTGATTATTCCCCAGTATAAGCAAATAAACAATAAGATTGTTGACAATGTAGATAATAAATTAGAATTCGACATGGCAAAAGCTAGAAAAGCGATGATTAGTGAGCACAGATGCGCTAGGGACCCCGCTGGTTTTTCAAGACTTTATACGGTACGGAAAATATTTGTTAATTATAACGAGCGGGAGTAAAAAATTTTCACCTAGGTATTCCATGGTAGATGTGAGATGGGCTAAGGCTGCATCGGGGCTGGAGTCGTTATCTTTTGGGCTGCTCAGTATTATAAACCGACCTCCGAATAGATGTTTTCGTCTTCACATTGAATCGTTCACGTAAAATGATATAGGTGTTACATTGGCATTTAACCGATTTCAAGACTTCCTAGGCGGACTCGTTTCCCGGCAACGAGCTCTATTTAGCAGTAACAACGCGCCTTCGATAGACGAGCTTTTAGCAGACCTCATGGGCAACACCGGTGAGGTGTCGGCGATAGTCGCCGCTCGAGAATTATTGGATATGTACGCGGCTCTAGATGAAGAGGGCAAGCTAGCGATCTTTACCCAGATGGAGCAGAACTACAATGCGGAGCCGGCATCTGTGAAGCTTGCCTATGATAACTTTGCGGCAACTCCGAATAGTGCGAATTTGAATGGCTTATACAGAACCGCAGAGCCAAGGCGTTTAGAGCTTTTGCGCCGACTTAATCAAACTCCTGATGCCACACACGATCTTGTTGCAATGCGTACTGATTTGTTAGGACTTTTGAAAGAACACCCAGAGCTTGAAGCCGTTGATGAAAATTTCGTACACCTTTTTCGTTCATGGTTTAGCCGTGGCTTTCTGCTTTTGGAGAACATTAACTGGTCTACTTCGGCAGCTATTCTTGAGCGTATTATTCGCTATGAGGCGGTGCATGCGATTAAGGACTGGAAAGACTTACGCAGTCGGATTGACCCGCCTAACCGGCGTTGTTTCGCTTTCTTTCACCCTGCGCTAACCGATGAGCCACTTATTTTTGTTGAGGTGGCGTTGGGTACTGATATTCCTGGCTCTATCAATTCGATCTTGGAAGACAATGTTGATGACGTTATAGATACCACGAATTTCACCACCGCTACGTTCTATAGTATTAGCAACTGCCAGCCTGGCCTGAAAAATATCACGTTTGGAAATTTTTTGATCAAGCAGGTCGTGCAGGAATTGCAGAGTGAATTTCCCTCTATTAAGAATTTCGTCACTTTATCTCCAGTTCCCGGATTTAATCGTTGGTTGCAGAGCACCGATGACAGCGAGAGTGACACGCTAACAACTCTGAAAACTGAATTTGCAGATGCTGAGAATTCGCCTGATGAGACTAATGGTAAGCCTGATATCCTTCGCAAATTGGTCTTTAACTATCTCGCGCAGGCTAGGCGCGACAAGTACCCGGCGGATCCGGTTGCACGCTTTCATTTAGGTAATGGGGCAATGCTACACAATGTTCATACCGATGCTGACCACAGTGAAAAAGGCCTGCAACAAGCATATGGCTGTATGGTTAACTACCTCTACGACCTACGTTACATAGAGCGAAACCATGAACTGTATGTCGCCGAGGGAAACGTAGGCTATTCTGACAAGTTGAAATCGTTACTAATTAAGTCCTGACTAGCTTCACAATCCTCGCTGCATCTTGCATTCTGCGAGTTGGTAATCTGCTATACTCCTTCCTTTGACGCATCTAGACATCTAATCCACCATGAACCAATCCACTGAAACTCCGGCTCTAGTTAGAACCGAAGAAGCATTCTCGGCTGCTGACTTGCGTGCGTTATGCATGCGGATTGCTGCTAGCGGCGTATTGGGGCGGTCCAAGCACTATTTGGCTATGCTTGAGTATTTAGTGGAGTGTTCTGTTGCGAACAAGACGCCAAAGGAAATTGAATTGGCTACCGAAGTGTTGGGCAAACCCGCAGGCTTCGATGTATCCACCGATTCATCTGTGCGCGTGTATGTGCATCAATTGCGTAAAAAATTGGCGGCCTTTTATGAGGGCAATGAACAGGGTTCGCTCTATCAGCTTGCTATTCCTAAGGGTAAATATTCGCTAGCCGCAGTGCCTAGGACTGTCATCGTCGAACCGGGGCGGGTATCGCTATTGAAACCCAATTTGAATAGTGCGCTGCTTGGGCTTGTTGTTCTGCTTCTTGGTGCGAATCTTATTTACATGTTCTCTGAGGAGGGCGGTTTAAGTAGTCCGTCGTCTCAGATCGCCGCGACTCACCCAGTATGGAAAACAGTTTTAAACGACGACCAGCCGATCCTTTTAGTGATGGGCGACTACTACATATTTGGTGAGCTTAATTTCAATGGCAGCATCGCGCGCATGGTGCGCGAGTTCAACGTGAACTCTAGTAGTGATTTAGAAGACCTGCAATTTAGCGATATCGAGCATACCGAAAACTATCTCGACCTAGATCTTAGCTATATCCCGGAAGGTAGTGCCTATGCATTGGCAAAGATAGTGCCGATCTTGCAGAGCAGTGATAAGACGGTGAATATAACAATGATGTCGGACCTGACTAATTCAGACATCCGCAGCAATCATATCGTCTATATTGGTTACATCAGTGCGCTTGAGAAGCTAACGGCGATGACGTTTGCCGGATCTGGTCTTCGTCTTGGTCGCAGCTACGATGAGTTACTTAACTCGGCTACGGAGGAATATTACACCAGTGATGCTGGATTACCGGAGGAGGGCGAGCCTTTTCGAGACTACGGACTGTTTTCTACTTTTCCAGCTAGTAGTGATACTCAGGTGGTTCTGATATCGGGTATGCGAGATGCCGGCTTGATGCACACGGCTCAGGCTTTGTCAGACACTGCTGCTCTTGATGATCTTGTTGTTGCTATGGATAGCGACACCGTGGAGGCGGTCGCCAGTTTCGAGGCATTGTATGAAGTCTATGGTGTGGATCGTTTGAACTTCGAGGCGAATCTTGTTTACACGAACCTTTTGGATACCACTCAAATTTGGCGATCCCCGCAGTCAGCCCGCCTTAACTAACTTAGCAAAATTATTCGCTAGCTAGCCAATCTTATTAGCTTGAACCGAGCTGCGCTTAGCATTCGCCGTACTTGTTCATCGAGAAGTACGCATTCTCCAGCTTTTTCTTTTACGCCTTTGCCGCTGTGATCTCCTCAGGGTATCTTTCGGCTGGAAAGTGTCGTAATGTGTTGCAGAATGTATTCTGCGGTAAAAATATAAATTATTTCTTAATTTCCGTAGATTTTTATATAAATATACTTAATGCGACAAAGAATGTCTATGCTTCCAAAAGCACTAATAGAAAACCGCCAAGATAAATCTGGACGCCTCGAGTCTTGGGATACCAAGCTCGCTCATGAAGTGCTCAGTAGTGAAGGCAAAGAGCAAACCCTTCGCAGTACTGAGCGACTGCTTGAAAGTTCAGGCCTTTTACCTGGGGCTTTAGGGTTAGAAAAGTTACGTGATGAGTTTGGGAATGCCCCATTATTTCAGCTTGTGGCGCATTTTGATGAGCGAGCGCGGCGAAAAAGACAGCTATCTTTAATCCTGCAATTGCATGAAACGAAGGCCGGATTTGTGCTCTTTGCAAATGATGGCAGAAAGGGAAGGAAGTGGCTGTTTTTAGGCTCAGTGACCGATAGCGCTGAGTGGCTGCGAGCCCTCGCGGCAATAGCAAATGGTCGTAACCTTATAGTTTGGCCCCATGGCGTTGCTACTTCCTCGCTTAAAAAGCTGGTGCAGCTAAATGGCGGGCACGACATTTTGCTAGAGGACGGAACCACCATTCGTATCGGCTGTTTTGTCTATAAGGCTGTGGCTGAGCCTATTTCACTTTCTACCCCAGTTGAGCGCTCTTCGAAAACAGATGCTCTTAGCCACCTTGATCGCCTCGAGGCGGAGAGCATTCATATCATGCGCGAAGTTGTAGCGCAGTGCGAAAATCCCGTGATGCTTTACTCCGTTGGCAAAGACTCCGCTGTGATGCTGCACCTTGCGCAGAAAGCCTTCCATCCAGGCAAACTGCCATTTCCACTTTTGCATGTCGATACGCGTTGGAAGTTTCAAGAGATGTATCAGTTTCGTACTGCCGTGGCAGAGGCTTTTGATATCGATCTGTTGGTGCATTTAAATCCAGAAGGTGTCGAGAAAAACATTAATCCCTTTGATCACGGTAGCTCTCTGCATACAGACGTGATGAAGACGCAGGGGCTCAAGCAAGCGTTGGACCAGCATAAGTTCGATGCAGCGTTCGGTGGGGCTCGACGCGATGAGGAGAAAAGTAGAGCCAAGGAAAGAGTGTTTTCTTTTCGTACAGCAACGCATCGCTGGGATCCTAAAAATCAGCGGCCAGAATTATGGAATTTATATAACGGGTATAAATCGCAGTCTGAGAGTATTCGCGCTTTTCCTCTGTCGAATTGGACGGAATTAGATATCTGGGAATATATCTATCGAGAAAAAATACCCATTGTTCCGCTATATTTCGCAGCTGAGAGGCCGGTAGTCGAAAGAAATGGCATGCTGATACTAGTTGATGATGAGCGAATGAAGCTGGCCGAAGGCGAAGAAGTTTTGCTTAAGAGAGTCAGGTTTCGCACACTGGGATGCTACCCCTTAAGTGGTGCCGTGGAATCAGAGGCAGATGACCTGGCTTCGATTGTCATGGAGCTCTTGCAGAGCAAAACGAGTGAAAGACAGGGTCGTGCAATCGATAGTGATTCTTCTGGATCGATGGAGCGTAAGAAGCAAGGGGGGTACTTCTGATGTCGGCTCATTCAGAAATGAAACTCAAAGAATACATAGGGCAGCAGGCAGAGCTAGATCTCTTGCGCTTCATCACCTGCGGAAGTGTAGATGACGGCAAAAGCACTCTTATCGGTCGCCTGCTGTATGAAGCGCAGCTTATTTTCGATGATCAGATGGCGGAAATAGCTACAGATTCAAAAAAGAAGTCGACGAAATCTAAGGCCAAAGTAGATATCGATTTATCTCTTCTAGTGGATGGACTTATTGCTGAGAGAGAGCAGGGCATTACCATCGATGTTGCCTATCGGTTTTTTAACACAGATCATCGCAAGTTCATCGTCGCCGATACGCCAGGCCATGAACAATACACTCGTAATATGGTTACCGGAGCCTCCACGGCCGATATGGCAGTGATCTTGGTGGATGCGGAACATGGGATCCTTACGCAAACACAGCGCCATTCGTTTATTGTTTCGCTGCTTGGAATTCGGCATGTGGTGCTCGCAGTAAACAAGATGGATCTGATTAACTTTGAGGAGGCTGCGTTTGACGCGATAGTAGCTAATTACGCTGATTTTGCTGAGGAGCTAAAGTTCTCTTCAATTACCGCTATACCGCTGTCCGCCTTAGAAGGTGACAATGTAGTAGATCGATCGTCGAATACCAAATGGTACAAAGGGCCAACTCTGTTAGGGTATCTAGAAACAGTCGAAGTATCCGCTTCCAGGCTTGAGCATAGTTTCAGATTTCCAGTGCAATGGGTAAATCGTCCTAACTCAGATTTTAGGGGTTATTCCGGCACGGTGGCAGCCGGTTCAATTTCCGTAGGCGAAGAAGTGCGGGTTTTGCCTTCCGGACAAACCGCAAATGTTAAAGAAGTCTTCATCGCTGAGCGTGAGCTCGAGACAGCGATAGCAGAACAAGCCATCACAATCTGCCTAGACAAAGAGATCGATGTTTCGCGAGGTGATGTCTTGGTTGCCGGGACCAATCCCTGCGAAGTGTCAGATCAATTCGAAACAACGTTAGTATGGATGGGCCAGGAGAAGGGCTTTATAGGTCGCTCTTATTCAATGCTTATCGGTAGCGTTAAAACGGCCGCGACGATAACGTCTATCAAATATCGATACGATATCAACAACTTCGAGAAACTATCTACTGAGAGTATGAAACTGAATGATATTGGCGAGGTTACTATAAGGTTAGACCGAGCAGTTCCATTCGAATCTTATGACTCCTGCAAGCCTATGGGCGCCTTCGTTCTTCTAGATCGGCATACACATGCCACGGTAGGCGCGGGAATGATTAATTTCTCTCTACGTCGTGCAGATAATATTCACAGGCAGCCGTTGGTTGTGAATCGCGAGGCTCGTGAAAAACTCAGTGGGCATAAAGGTAGAGTGCTGTGGTTCACGGGGCTGAGTGGTTCTGGCAAGTCAACGGTGGCGAACGCGCTAGAGCAGTCTCTTTATTTGCGTGGTATGCGTACTTATATTCTCGATGGAGACAATATCAGGCATGGTCTAAACAATGATCTTGGTTTTACTGATGCTGGCAGGGTTGAGAATATCCGGCGGGTTTCAGAAGTCGCGAAATTAATGGTAGACGCAGGAATTGTAGTATTAGCCTCCTTTATTTCTCCATTTCGTTCGGAGAGAGATATGGCTCGTGGTCTATTTCAGTCGGGTGAATTTCTCGAAATTTACGTTGATGCGCCTTTAGAAGTTGCAGAACAACGAGACCCGAAGGGGCTCTACAAAAAAGCGAGAAGGGGGGAGTTGCCGAATTTCACTGGTATTGACAGTGACTATGAAGCCCCCGCCTCTGCGGAAATCGTATTGAATACTGCTGAAGAATCCGTCGACGTTTGTGTTGGTAGGATAATCACTTATTTTGATGAGGCGGAGGATGAGCATTATCACTAAAAGCTATCGAGGATCGCACTTGCGCAGTCTGCGAAAAGTTTTTCATGACGAATTATTGGGGCTATTATCACCTCCATAATTGCCTATGGAGTAACTGGTCAGGTAGGCGCTGCGCTGATGATTTGCGGCATAGGGTTTATCAAATTTTTGTCTATTATTTTCATAAGCGAATATAGCTTTTAGCGCTAAAATGAAAGCACTACATGAGCGACTGTGTCGAGAAAGGGAAGCTTAGGCCCACGAGTTAAAAAAGTGGTGGACTATATTCGTGTAGGCAACTCAGAGAAGTTGATTATGGCGTTACTTCAGTGCAGGGGTTTAATCGACCTGAATCAGCGTGATGTTAATTGAGGAGAAAGTTGAAGAGCTGGCGGGCAATCTAAGGATTAGAGCGCTCCGCCACAGCTAGCTGATGATTACCTAGCCAATCTTATTAGCTCGAACCGCACTGCGCCTAGCCTTAATGGCCTTGTCCTTAGCTTTGTCATCGCCGTGCTTATTTATCGAGAAGTACGCATTCTTCTGTTTTCTCTTTACGCCTTTGCCTTCTTGCCAAGTTGCAACCCAGGAATGATCTTTCTCTGAATAACTAACCCCAATCTCGCCGGAGCTATTGAGTGGGGAAACTTTGCGTGGGCTGAATTTCGCATACGGCCAATTGCTTCCGTAGATCTTCTTGCCTTCGATGTCTCTCTTCTTTTTCGCAGCGGCTATAGCTTTTGCCTTGCCGCCGAATTTTTTGAAGGGGAAGGACTGTTGGAAACTCTTGCTATCGTATTTGATACGGACCCATGCGCAATTCGTGCCACGGGATTCGATAATGCTGATGTGATGCAGTGCGCTTAGTTTTTTCACGAGAACCTCTCTTCGGTCTAGCTATCTTTCGCTCTGTGGTGGCTACTCAAGGACTCCACTATCAAGAATAGATAATGAACGGCGAGGCCGAAATAGCTGTGTTATGCCTTTCTAAAAGGCAGTGACTCAGTTTTTATTGCGAAACTCGATAACTATACG
>JAPKAI010000013.1 GCA_028825335.1 Gammaproteobacteria bacterium
ACTATATCAATCCAGCGCTGGGAAGTGATTTCAAGATTAAAACCGAGTAACTCGGCTGCAGCGTCTTGGTTGTAGGCAATCTAGCTTGTTTGCGCCGAGTGGGGTCTAGGTCCCGGATGATGCGCGAGTCGTATGCGTTGGAAGCCGTTATCCTGCGCGCCGTTATCCTTTCAAAATGCTGGACAAGTGCCCACAGGGGCGATACCTTCTGTGGGCTCGATAAGTTCAATCACTATTAATTCAATGCCCCGCACGGGAGAGAAAAATGATAAGAAAGTCCCTATTTAATCTGACGCTCACAGCAGCGCTCGCATTCTTTGCCAGCTCAGCCAGCGTTTTCGCCCAAGACCTAGAATCGATTATGCCGTTTAAGGTTGGAACATTTGCCATCGATGGCATACCAACAGTTGGCCTAGTCGTACAGAACGACGAGTTGATCGTCGACCTTGCAGCCGCAAATCGCGCGTTGGAGCTTATACCCCGTTACGCCGCGCTAACTATACCCGGCGACTTGATTGGGATGATCTCACAATACGAATACGGCCTTAAGTATCGAGTCTACGAGATCGTAAATCATCTTGTGGCAGAGGATTTGTTGAATGGCGATATGCCAAACTATGTGCACCCTGTTAGTTCTGTGGACATCATGGCGCCGCTTCAATATCCGAGCAAGCTCATGAATGCGGCTGTGAACTTCTACACTCACGCCTGTGAAGGCTGCAACGATGACGAGCGAGCAGCTCAAACTCTTGAACGCCAAGTGAACCGCGGCGTTCCCTATCTGTTCCTGAAGCCTACACGCGGAGCCATCATCGGTGACGGTGATGACATCCTTATGCCTTTCGGCCGTGACCGTATCGAATGGGAAGTCGAGATGGCTATCGTGTTTGGTCGTTCAGGCAAGTACATCTCCGCAGACCGCGCTTACGATCATGTGTTTGGTTACATGGTAGCGATGGACATCTCTGACCGCGGAGGTCGTCCACCAGGTGGCTACGGCTCCGGTTCGGATTGGTTTGTTGGCAAGGGGCACGATACGTTCGCGCCACATGGTCCTTGGATCGTGCCAAAGGAATTCTACGGCGATCCTATGGAACGCTTACATCAGACTCTGGTTATTGACGGCGTGACCGTTCAGGAAGCTCGAGCGGGTGACATGATTCACAACATCCCTGAGCTGATCGAGTATGCCTCATCCTTGATCACGATCTTCCCAGGTGATGTTATGCAAAGCGGAACGTCTGGTGGAACGGGTGCGGGTCGAGTTGAGCGCGCGACTGGTTCCGGCTATCTTGTTGATGGAGAGACAATTGAGGCCAGCATCGAGGGCATCGGTACTCTACACCACACGGTCAGGATTGAGACAAGTGTTCCGGGCGACCTGTCTGGTTCACAGTTGCCACCGGTTAGTTCTTATAGAAACTAGCTAGTAACAACTTAAGCACTGTTAAGTGCTTAGAGCGCAAAGAGGGGGCGGAATTCATTTGCAAAAATGAAGCCGCCTTTTTTTTGACAATTATTCTGCAGATGAAGAAAGCTCTATTCGATAGTAGCTATAGAAGCAGCATTTATTAGCGTGACTAGACAGGCTCGACCCTATTTCCAGTTGAGTGGGAAGCATTGAAAGGTTTCTAAAAAAATGCTCAGAGAAAAACACAATTGTGTAGTGTTGCTCTGACCCTATTATTACCAATCACTCATTGACAGACGCTGGGCCTTTAGCTTGAGAAGGTTCTTTGCTCACGAAAAGAAATTCACGAACCGAAAAATAGAGGCCTGTGATCATTAGAGCAAAAACTAGCATAGCGATATAAAATAGCGTCATAGGGCTCATGATTTCCGCCCAGCTATCGCCATAAGTTTGAAATAGATCCCAAAACACAGTATTGAAGGCACCCATACCGCGGTGAAGAGCCCTTCATCATAATTGCCTGAGAACCAAAGGAAGCCAGATACGGCAAACGATATTGCCACTGCCATTAGTAAAAAAAAGTCTGATTGTTTGAACATATTCCTTCCTCTATTACTCTTCAAAAAACCCAATAGCAGCAAGCAAACAGCCTACAACAGCAATTCCAGCGAGAGTTCTTACTCCGCTGTGACCTAAAAGTGCAAATGATTCCAGCTCAAAGACACCGAGAAGCACACTCGCAGCAAGAAGGATCGAGAGAATCAGTAATCCTATGCCAGAAAATACGCAGGCTTTTCTTGTGCGGGTCAGGTTTCCAGTGTGAAAAAATTTCATAATGTTTTGATTGTCTGCATAACAATATAAGATTACGCCCACTGTGACACTTTGGATCTATCGCATGCGAAAAGAGGGCTCGATGGAATGCTAGTAAGCTGAAATTGTGAAGGCGATCAAATTTCTACCGATTAGAGAGTCCCTAGAACTGAGTCGGTGCCGCTAGAGCACAGGCACAATCCCAGCTGAGAATTCTGAATCGTGTTGGTTGCGACGCCGGTAGCATTGTAGCTGCCAGAGTCTTCAGTTCAGTAGTGCAGTTATTTCTTCTTCGATAAGTACTCTATCTCGCAGCTGATCATAGAGCTCATTTGGAATACAGCTGTTAGCGAGACCCAAAATGGCCCCCAATACAGTGCCGCGATGTACATTGTCACCGCAGAGATTGGCGTTTGCCATTAAGCCAGCCTTCGTCTTATCTGCATATTTGTAGGCGAGATACAGAACGCTAGGCCAAGAGTCACTTATATAGCAGGCACTGGAGAACAGACGACCTACAACGTCACTGTCACAATGCACCTTGCTTAGCAACTCGGGCATCGCCATTCCGATGCTGCGCTTCGCCCAGGCAGCTATAGTTTCTTGACCCGTGTCCGCCTCTGGTCGAAATAGTAGTGCGTCTAATAGTCCGACATAATCGCGGCAAACTTTTGCCAAGAACTCTTCTGGATGGGTAAGCTGCAAATGCTTGTGACAGATTGTTTGGACGACCTCGAGTGAAGTGCCCCGTAGGCGCTCAGAAATTACTATAGGAGCTATTGTTACTAAGCCTCCGATAGATGCCGTATCGTGTGTCACGGCGCCGCATTTATTGCGAGCTTTTCCAGCAGACAAGTTTGCAAAGAACCCTCGATGGTAGGACTCGGCGTAAGTATCTGGATGCAATGCAGGATCGGCTGTCATCAATTGGATATAGGCATCAAGAAATAGATCCTCATCGTAGTGGCCGCCGTTGGCGGCAAGGGTTCGCATTGTGGTTCTGGCGCAATGCGCATTAAGCGTATTCTCACCGGCGCACATACCCTGATGATAGTGCTGGTTTGATTGGATCCAAAACTTGCGCTTACCCTTGAGAATTACGTCACCTACAATTTCGGCCTTAAGTTTTTTCGAACGATGGGAATTGCGCCCGCCTTGCTTGGTAGAGTGCAGTGACATAATCGAAGAAGGGTGATGCTTAGGTGCAGCTTCTAGCTTCGTTATGCCGCCGGAAAACTGTTTAAAGATGTCCATTGGGTTGTAATACCAATGCACAGGCATAGCTAAAGAATCTCCGACAAACATGGATTGTAGTGAGGCTGCTGCACGCTGCTTAGAAAGGGATAATCTATCCATTTTACTTCTCTATACTTTAATAACGGTTTTACCAAGGTTTGAGTGATAATAAAGATACGCCGGGCAAGCAAATATGGATTTCTATGGCTGAATCTTTAGCATGCTGTTAGGGTGGAATTCTTTGTTCTAGTAGAATAAGCAATCAGCGCATTATATTTTTGCCCGTAAATTTTAGCGTTAGAGTAGTGCCGTTATGACAGCATCGAAACTCAGCACGGCGCAGTTAGAGAGAAACCTGCGCAGCTTCATTATTTTTCGATTGTTCTATTCCGCCCGCTTCTACTACCCTGTGTTTACTGTGTTGTTCTTGGACTATGGCCTGACTCTAGAACAATTCGCTATTCTCAATATTGTATGGGCGCTGACTATTGTGCTGGCGGAAGTGCCATCGGGCGCTCTGGCGGATATCGTCGGGCGTAAGCGCTTGGTGGTTTTTGCAGCGATAATGATGGTGCTTGAGTTGAGTCTGATCGTATTTTCGCCCATTGGCGCTTCTTCGCTTCTGTTCCCATTGTTTCTCGCGAACAGGATTTGTTCCGGTTTGTCCGAAGCTGCAGCTAGCGGAGCCGACGAGGCATTGGCCTATGACTCGCTTAAGGCTCTAGGTCGCGAAGATGATTGGTCGCGAATTCTGCAGCGCACAACACAAGTTGTTTCCATCGGGTTTTTCATCACAATGATTCTTGGTGCATTCGCCTATGATCCGAACATTGTGAATGGCTTGCTAGCGGCCATAGACTCGCAGTGGCAATTATCCAATAACCTCATAATCCGTCTGCCGGTAATTTTGACGCTGATCACTTCGTTTATCGTGCTGGTCACAGCGCTAGGGTTTCATGATATTGATGTCGAGGGGGACGAATCCTCCGATTCACAGAAGCCTTCGGAAAAGTCTTTGTTAGATCCTTTTCGGAAAATAGTCGTTGCCGGAAAATGGACAATCAATCACCGGTTTGTGTTGTTTGTCATCTTAGCGGCACTTGCTTTGGACAGCGTGGGCAGGCAATTCGTGGTGCTTGCTAGCGAGTACTATCGTGTAATTGACATACCGGTGAGTTGGTTCGGGTTTATTGGCGCAGGTATGTCCTTGGTGGGAATAGTGAATGCTATATTCTCTCGCTACCTAGTGACAAACCACTCGCCGCTATTTAATTTTTTAACACTCTCCTCTTTATTAATGGCAGGGCTGATTGGGCTCGGTTTCGCTATTCCGTATTACGGTGTAATTTTCGCGGTGGGTGCGTTCGCAATGATGGGAATGGTGCAGTTTCAGTCTAGCTACTACATCAATAAGGAAGTCGATTCTGTCCATAGAGCGACCGTGCTCAGCTTTAAGGGGCTTGCTCTGAATTTGGGGCTTGGGTTCGCGAGTCTTCTATATACTGGCTACGTTGCGCTGCTCAGAACGCAGCAAGAAGGCATAGTGCCCGAAGCTGAACTACGAGATGTCATATTCTTGGATGCTCTGCGCGGCTTCCCTATCTACTTCTTAGGACTCTTCTTAATTGTCTTGCTGCTCGGCCGAGCATTGATTAAACCCCTAAGCGCAGTTCTCTCCAAACGCTAGAATCCTAGAAGGAAATAAAATGGCAGTCTAGCTAATCTGAGCTGCTAGTTATTGCGTATTACTTGGAATCGTTTTAATAATAGGTGAAAGAATTGCAGTCCCTATCAAGTAAGTACGCGACATCACATAAAGCTCTACCAATGCCCCGCTTCATTTCCCTCGACGGCACAGATGTCGAAGCCAAGCGGCAGCAGTTGTTAGGTTATTTCGTCTCTACGTGGGAGCAGTATGAAGCTCTCTTCGCTGCGCTTAAGGATGAAGCCTTGTACGCCAGAGCCGAGTCCCTGCGGCACCCGCTGATCTTCTATTTCGGGCATACGGCAACCTTCTATGTGAATAAGATGATATTGGCTCAGTTTACTGACGCGCGTGTAGATTCTGAATTGGAGGCCATGTTCGCAATCGGCGTCGACGAGATGTCCTGGGATGATCTGGATTCCTCGCACTATGACTGGCCAACAAGGGCAGTCGCCAAAGCCTACCGCGACAAGGTTAAGGCGCGAATCTGTGCCTTCATCAAATCCATGCAGATCACACTGCCTATCACCCAGCAATGCCCGGCATGGTTGATCTTGATGGGCATTGAGCATGAGCGGATTCATCTAGAGACCTCGTCTGTGATCATGCGTATGTTGCCGCTAAATCTCATCGACAGCGCACAGGCCGAATCATGGCCAGTTTGCGCCGAGTCAGGTATCGCACCGGCTGTGGAATGGTTGCCGATACCTGCGACTACGGTAAAGCTCGGCAAGGATGACAGTGATCGTAGCTATGGTTGGGACAACGAGTACGGTTACGATAAACAAAAGATAGAGCAATTTAAGGTCGCTACTACCTTGGTAAGTAATCAGGATTTCCTCAAATTTGTGCAGGCTTGGGGTTACAAGAAAGCTCGCTACTGGACAGCAGAAGGGAGGCAGTGGCTGGACTACGCCCAGGCACTGTATCCTAGATTTTGGCGAGCTACGCTGGACGGTAAGTATCTGCAGAGGAATCTATTCTCGGAGATGCCCTTGCCGATGGATTGGCCAGTCGAGGTGAATTATCTGGAGGCGAAGGCCTACTGTAATTGGATGGCCGAACGCACTGGCGAGCCAGTAAGATTGCCAGTGGAGGCCGAATGGTCTGCGCTTCGCCAGTCAGAATTAGGGAGCACTCCAGGTGAAGGCAATATTAATCTAGAGCAATATGCCTCGTCTTGTCCGGTGGCGAAAAACCGGCAGGGAAGAATGTATGATGTCACTGGCAACGTCTGGCAATGGACAGAATCACCTATCGATGGTTATCCAGGCTTTGATGTGCATTCTTGGTATGACGATTTCTCGACACCAACTTTTGATGGTAAGCACAACTTAATCAAGGGAGGGTCCTGGATATCTACAGGAAACGAAACTCTTGCTTCATCGCGCTACGCATTTCGCCGACACTTTTTTCAACATGCAGGATTTAGAATGGTTATATCTGAGCAAGAGCCAGAAATACAGGCACAACATAACGTTTACGAAACAGATGATTTGATTGCGCAGTACTGTGAGTTCCACTACGGCAATGAATATTTTTCTGTCAAAAATTTCCCAGTTGCGTGCGTGCAGACTCTCATGAGTTATGTGCAAGCGAATAGTATTGCTACAGACAGGGCGCTCGATTTAGGTTGTGCGGTAGGTCGGTCCTCGTTTGAATTGGCGAAGAGTTTTCAGCATGTGGATGCGTTAGATTTTTCTGCGCGCTTCGTGCAGCAAGGAGCGAAGCTGCAGGCACACAACCGGCTGCGCTATACGGTTCCAGTAGAGGGTGACATCGTCGAGTACCGAGAAGTTTTACTGGACAAGTTGGGCTATGACGACGTGAAGGACCGTATTGATTTCTTGCAGGGTGACGCATGTAATTTGAAGCAGCAGTTCGCCAACTACAATGTAGTTTTCGCTGGAAATCTAATCGACCGGCTCTATGATCCAGCGATGTTTCTGAATGATATTCAAGAGAGGATCCTATCCGGCGGATTATTGGTTTTGACCTCACCTTACACTTGGCTGGAAGAATATACTGATAAGAGCAACTGGTTAGGGGGGGTGAAAGTAAATGGCGAAAACGTCAGCACCCTAGATGCGCTTAAACAAGAGCTCGCTGACAGCTTCGACTTTGAAGAAGCGGTGGACGTGCCATTCGTAATACGTGAGACTGCCCGAAAGTACCAACATACCGTTGCACAGATGACCATATGGCGTAAGCGTTAGGACGAGAAGCATGCAATTTCGAGCGATGAAGCATCATGATTTTTATGAAAGCCTGCCGAGGCGTGCTCGCTATAACCTAAGCGATGCCTGTGGTGCGACAGCGACTCTGCAAGATATTCTGAGCAGTGATGAAATTGCGACTATAGCGTCAGTGCCTTTGATTTATGGCAGCGTGGAGGGGAGGAATGATCTGCGTGCCGGCATCTACAATTTATATCAGCATCTCTACCCCGAACTGGGTCTCGATCACATCACTGTGCTGAGTGGTACAGAGGAAGGGCTATTCTCTATCATGGCTTGCATCCTAGAACCTGGCGATGAGGTGATTGGGATGCTACCTTGTTATCCGTCACTTTCTGATCTGCCGGCGTGTTTCGGCGGTGTTTTCAAATCAGTGGAGCTCAAATCTGAAAACCGCTGGCAGCCATCCATTGAAGATTTCGCTGCACAGATCAGTGGCCGCACGAAAGCGATAGTAATAAATTCTCCACACAACCCAACGGGCATGCTGCTAAACCAGAGCTTCATAGATAGTCTAATTGCTCTTTGTGATCAGCATGGACTGTATCTGATTTCAGACGACGTATTCGCGTTCTCAGATTTTTCCGGAATCGGCAGTCAGTTCAATATACTGAAATACAAAAAAGCTATACTAGCGAATGTGCTCTCTAAGACCTTCGGATTACCCGGAGTGCGCATCGGCTGGGTAATGACCAGAAACGAGAAGCTAAGCAAATCGATTCGTGACCTGAAAACTTATAATAGTATTTGTCAGTCGCAGCTCGATGAGCAGGTAGCCTGTTTTGTAATGCAAAAAGCTGATGCCATTATCAAGCGTAATAATGAAATCGTGCGCGGGAATATTGAATTGTTTGCTGGCTTCGTGGCTGGCAATGATTCTTTAAGCTGGCATAGACCAGAAGCGGGGATGCTGGGCTTAGTGCATTCAAGCGAGCCTCTTAAGCCTCTGCTCGATTCTTGGTTCGAGAAAGACGTGCTAGCTCTGCCTGGAGAATTATTCGGTATAGAGGGAGATTACTTTCGAGTGGGCTTTGGTAAAACAGATTTCTCGGAGGCGCTCGCGCGCGTTTTCGTCGATTAGCAGGCTTAGCGCTCAGCAAATAAAAATGGCCCAGACCAAAAGTTCTTGGCACAGCGCGTGGCCTCGGTCTGCGCCATCGTCCAATCGTCCATGTCCCCTTCGCTGTCTTTAGCCCTATCACAGGCAGTTATTTTTTCGAATTAGAAGTCGTGCTTGGCCGGACCCTTATGTGACACACATTCTATGCACAGAGGGAAGATCAGTTAGTCGAGCATTCTGTATTGCTGAGCTAATAAGTTGGAGCGCATTTACACGAGGCACTACTAGCATATTCCTTCTGCCTTCGCCTTTGATATTAGGTGCTTATGGCCTGAATTGCACAAAGCCATAGATTGGATATAATGTGCTTCCTTTCTGCACGTAATAAGGAGAATTCGCAATGAGCAAGCCTAAAATCGCCGGGATGGTGGTCGGCCTAGCATTACTGGTTGTGGTGGTAGGTTGGGCGTCCACGGCTCCCTATCTTAGTAATTCAGGACTCGGCCGTACGCCGGGCATAATGATTGGGGGGACTATTACCCCGGCCATGGATGATTTCTCGCCGCTTAACGACAGCGTTCGCGGTCCTTTGAAGTTTAAGCTCAGCGGTTTTCCTCCATTCGTTAATTACCTGTCATGGGTAGGCACGCCAGATGGTGTAATAACTGCTACTCGTCCGGATAATGGTTACTGGGCCCGACGCGTTCGCTCAAATGGCGGTGATGGATTGCTGCGTATAGGTGACGCGACCTATGAGATGACTGCTACAGAGATTCATGGTGACGATCGCATAGCGATGATGAGGCAGTGGGCTGCTAAGTCAGGGGGCAGAACGCTTGATGAGCCAGCTTATCCAGGTTCAGAACCGCTTGGCGAATGGAAAGTGTTCTTCTGGACTCCTAGACCCTAGAGTCAAAAAATAAGCAGCTGAATTAACTGAGCGGCTATGGATCCTAGAATAGGAATAAGATATCCAAGGATGGATAAGATCTGGGGGGAGGGCTGCTAAACCCCCAAAATGCTAACAATCATTTCGCAAATAACTGCGCTTCAATATCTTTAAACGCCTTGAATTCTAGAGCGTTCCCCGAAGGGTCGGTAAAAAACATAGTGCCCTGTTCGCCTTGTTCACCCTTGAAGCGGACATAGGGTTGGATAATAAAGCCATCGATAAATTCAGTCACTGTATTTGCCAGCGCCTCCCAGTCCTCAAAATTTAGTACCACCCCAAAATGTGGCACCGGCACGCCGTGCCCATCTACACCATTGGCAATACTAGGCACCTTCCCGGAATTTCCTATGGCAGGGTTGAGGTGAGTGACCAGCTGATGTCCGAATAAATTGAAATCGATCCATTCCTGAGCACTACGACCTTCGGGCAGGCCCATCTTGACACCGTAAAAATCTCTAGCCTCATCGATGTCGCGTACCTGAATAGCTAGGTGGAAAGGGGTTAGTGGCATAGTGTCTCCGGAGTTTTGCAAGGGGGATCAGAGCCAAAATACAGCAGTTTCAGAGCCGGGAAAAGTGCTGGTTTCATGTCCGGGCCGTACTGCTATAAATAGTGCCTAGAGCGCTGCCAGAACAACAGGATAACCGTGAAATCGGCCTGTGGGATGAGCGATGTTATAAATTTATCGAACTGACTGCTGAAACTGCTGTATTTTTGCTCTTACCCCGTCTATTTTACACAGGATACACATAGTACTTGGAGAGTCATAAATGATAATAATAAAACGACAAATTTCGATATTCCTTATAGCCTTGGGTGCGCTCGTCTGTGCTCCCATGGCTCTGGGCCAAACCGGCACCAGCGTGGAAGAGGGAGACTGGCCGTATTACCACGGCAGTGAAACCTCTCTGCGCTATTCTCCCTTGGATCAAATAAACGCCGAAAACGTTGCCGATCTAGAGATAGCCTGGAGATTCTCTACGGAGAGCTTTGGTCCTTCAGCAGATTTCGTCAACCCATCCACGCCCCTAGAAGTTGATGGGATTCTTTACGCGAACATCGCTAGTACCCGCAACGTAGTGGCACTGGATGCCACGAACGGTCAAGTACTGTGGTTGTGGAGGTCTCAAGAAGGCGATCGATTCGACAATGCGCCTCGCAAGGGTTCTGGGCGTGGAGTTGCGTTCTGGAGCGATGGTGACAAGTCGCGAGTGATAGACGTTACACCTGGATATCAGTTGGTGTCACTGGATGCCGCGACCGGCATTCCTGACCCGACTTTTGGCGAGAACGGCATCGTGGACTTGTATTTGGGTCTGCGCAACGCTGACGATCCACGCTATCCGTATCCAGATATTGGCCTTTCTGCGCCACCCTTAGTCATGAATGATGTCATCGTGGTCGGGGCTGCACACAGAACAGGCGGTCGACCGCGGTCTAAGTTCAATACTAAAGGCGACATACGCGGCTTTGATGTGCACACCGGAGAGTTGCTGTGGACCTTTCATACCATTCCTGAGCGGGGCGAAGTTGGCTTTGAAACCTGGCTCGATGAAGGTGTCGAGTTTACGGGTAATTCTGGAGTCTGGGCGCCCATATCAGGTGATTCGGAATTGGGTATTGTCTACCTGCCAGTTGAAGACCCTACGGGTGACTACTACGGCGGCGATCGACCGGGTGCCAACCTGTTTTCTAGTGGCTTAGTGGCGCTAGATGTTCGAACCGGTGAGCGTAAATGGCACTATCAGTTTATCCACCACGATATCTGGGACTGGGATGTTCCTTCTGCCCCACTGATTACTGATCTGCCAAACGGTCGCAAGGTAGTCATGTCTGTTACGAAACAGTCCTGGGTCTACACCTTCGACAGAGAGACTGGCGAGCCTATCTGGCCGATTGTAGAGCGAGAAGTTCCTGCAGGTGACGTGCCTGGGGAATGGTATGCTCCGACGCAGCCTTTCCCGACTCATCCAGCACCATTTGACCGACAGGGATTCGGCGAAGATGATCTTATCGATTTTACGCCAGAGCTTCGTGCTATGGCGTTGGATGCAATCAAAGACTTCCGTCTTAGCCCAACTATATTTGAGCCGCCATCTCTAGCTGATGCGCCGGACGGTACGCGGGGCCTGCTCAGCCTGCCTTCCTCCACTGGTGGTTCCAACTGGGAGGGTTCTGCTCTCGATCCAGAGACAGGCATTTTGTACGTGCCATCAAGAACACAGTTGCAGGTATTGGCATTGGCAAAGAACGAAGAATCTGACATCGATCTTAGTCAGGGCTTCGGCGTTCGCGTGCCGCGTATACAAGGGCTTGAGGTCGTCAAGCCACCTTACGGTCGTATAACGGCGATCGATATGAACTCGGGCGATCATCTTTGGATGATTGCGAATGCCGACACTCCGGATCGCATAAAGAATCATGTGTTGCTGGAAGGTGTTGATCTGCCGCGTACAGGCGTGCCGACACGATCGGGTATCTTTGTGACTAAGAGCCTGTTGTTTCAAGCTGAGGGTACTGGAGCGGCCGGAGCTAGTCCGATCTTCCGAGCTATCAATAAGGAAACGGGTGATATTGTTGCCGAGATTGACTTGCCGTTTAATCAGACCGGCTTGCCATTTACCTATGAGCACGAGGGGAAACAATACATTGCAATGTTTATGGGTGGCGCAGGAAATCCTGCGGAGTTGGTTGTCATGGCCTTGCCTGATTAAGTCGGATAGTTAGCGGAAAATACTCGCAGCCTGAGCTGCTGTTAGAAAAAGGAAGTATTGGGAGGCCTAAGCCGGGTTCACAATGCTTCCTTTTTTATTCGGGCCTTCTGAAAACCACTACATCTCTACTTTGAACCCAATAACGCGTACGCGTCTGTTAGACTCGGTGACGATGTCCCTAACTATCCACTCTCTAAGGTCTGGCCAATGATGCAGACTATCCTCTCCTGTGCAATCATTGCCGTGCTGGCCGCTTCTCTAATATTGGTATTGCGCTGGGGAAACCTAATCCTAGTAGGGCAAATGCCTACGCGTTTTTTCGCGTTCTTTTCAATACTATTTACCTCCGGGCTTGATGTTGGCTTGATCATGTTTCCGCTGACCGAGTTTCCAATTTATAAAGCTGAGGCAGCCTACGGTTTCACCAACCCACTCGCTATCGAGTTCGGCTTCTGGGGATTCCTGATCTGGGTCTTCTATTTCGTGACCACATGTTATTTCTGCATTATCGAACCGCGCGTGAAGATCTTTGAGATACCGTGGGTGAAGGTCGTCAACAACATTATAATTATAGCCACCTGTGCGTTCAGTGGATTCTTGTTCTTACAATATTTGCCGGACTATGTGGAAGGCATCACGCCATTTTTCCGGTTTTCACTGGTTGCTCTCGTAGTGCTAGCAGCTGTTTTTTCCAGCACCGATATTCGCTATGTGAAGATTCTAAGTTTGTCTTCTACCTGGTTGTTCTTTGCGCTCATTGCAGTGATGTGGGCGTTCGGAGGGTTAGGGTTAAGCGGCTTGGCTACAAATCTTTTCCAGATCGGTGATTACTTCGCGAATATTCATCGCTTCGTCCTGCCTTTCTCCGACTATCACGCATTCTACCTGTTCTGGTGGTTTGCCTGGAGCATCATGATTGGGCAGTTCGTTTCGCGTTTCGTCGACGGGCTGCGAACTTGGCAACTTCTTCTCGCGCTCTTGCTGATACCATCCATCCCAATCTCTCTATGGTTTTCAGTATTGTTTGGGGTCTATGAGCAGGGCTTGGATATTTCGGGTTTCATGAATGGCTTCATGGTGCTGGTAGGGATTATTTTTGTTGTGAACTCCCTAGACTCATTAACGAGGCTGTACACCGACAATCTTCAGTTAACGGTCGATCGCCTCGGCAAATTGAAATACATCGGCGTGCATTGGCTGTTGTTATACAGCCTAATTCTCTTTTACCAATTTACACCGCTGCAGATTGAGTGGATTGGCTTAGTGGTCATAGGGCTCTACTTGGCCATCACGGTTTTGATTATTCTTCGCAGACAGATGCTGGTCGAACCAGCAAACGGGTAACACAAAAAGTATGGACGAATTTGATTATATAATAGTGGGTGCGGGATCTGCGGGCTGCGTATTGGCGAATCGGATTTCAGCGAATTCCAGCAATAGCGTGCTACTTCTGGAAGCAGGCGGCAGCGACCGAAACATCTTCGTACAAATGCCCACGGCCTTGTCCTATCCCATGGCGATGGACAGGTTCAATTGGGGTTATCACTCCGACCCAGAACCGGGTTTGGACGGCAGGCGAATTTCTTGTCCTAGGGGGAAGGGCCTAGGAGGTACCTCAACAATAAACGGCATGGTCTATGTGCGGGGCAACGCTCACGACTTTGAAGAGTGGGAAACACTAGGAGCGAAAGGCTGGGGTTATCTAGACTGCCTGCCTTACTTCAAGCGTGCCGAATCATGGATTGGAGGGGGTGATACCTATCGCGGAGGAGACGGTCCCCTCGGCGTGTGTGGTGGCAACGACATGCGCATGAATCCCTTATACCGCAGCTTCATCGATGCCGGTGTAGAGGCCGGCTATCCCGAAACCAAAGATTACAATTCAGAGTATCAAGAAGGCTTTGGTCCAATGCACATGACGGTGCGAGGCGGCGTGAGGGAATCTACGGCGCGGGCCTATTTGAAACCCGTCATGCATCGATCGAATCTCAAAGTTATCACTAATGCCTTGGTGCATCGTGTCGAATTTGATGGAAAGCGCGCTACGGGTATATCTGTAGACACGGGGAAAGGCACAAGATCTATCCGGGCAACACGGGAGGTGATTCTGACAGCAGGTGCAATCGCCTCACCCATGCTGCTGCAACGTTCTGGTGTCGGCAGCGAAGAGGTTCTAGATGGGGCAGGTGTAGAGTCAGTGCATAGGTTGTCCGGTGTTGGAGAAAATCTACAAGACCATCTTGAAGTATATTTTCAATTTCATTGCAAGCAGCCTGTAAGCCTAAACAGCAAGCTGGGCCTAATCAGCAAGGCGTTAATAGGTGCCAGGTGGCTTCTGTTTAAGGACGGCCTCGGCGCAAGTAATCATTTCGAATCTTGCGCATTCATTCGGTCGAAGAGTGGCTTGAAATCGCCGGATATTCAGTATCACTTCTTGCCTGCCGCGATGCGCTATGACGGCACGCCCTCCATCCCTGGGCACGGCTTCCAAGTGCACGTTGGTCCAAACAAGCCCAAGAGTCGAGGCCGAGTGAGAATAAAATCAGCCGATGCCACAGAAGCTCCGAGTATTCTCTTCAATTATTATCAAGCTGATGAAGACATCGAAGCCTGGCGGCAGTGCATTCGCTTAACTCGGGAAATCATGCAGCAACCTGCCATGGATCCCTATCGCGGTGAAGAGATCCAGCCAGGTCTTAACGTTAGCAGTGATGCTCAGATAGATGCTTGGGTTAAACAGAATATTGAGAGTGCGTATCACCCAGCCGGCACCTGCAAGATGGGAGAGGCTGGCGACCCCTTAGCGGTGGTGGACAACCACTGCCGTGTGCATGGATTGAATAATTTGAGAGTAGTGGATGCCTCGGTATTTCCCAGCCTACCCAATGGCAATATCAACGCGCCGGTAATCATGGTGGCAGAGAAGATTGCTGATGTGATCCTGAGCGTTGATCCGCTGCTAGCCGCTACGGTCTCTATCAAAGTGCCCAAGGATTGGCAAAGCCGGCAGAGGGAAGGAAGCCCTGTAAGAGACGTCGAGTAACCATCACTAAAATCAGCTATAACTTGGCTGGCTATCGCTCCACTAATTGAATCAGTCAGTTAATTAGGTAGAATCAATGGCTGTTACCTTTTGTGGGTGGAATTACGCATAAGAGACAGCCCAGACCCGTAATGTAGACCTTGTGCTATTAATAGTGCCCGTAGGAGACACCTTGAATAATTCCTCGCAATATCCCAAACCTCGTTTTCTTTCCATAGTCATTGGCCTCACAGGCGCTCTCTTGTTGTGGATGGGAGTCTTGCTATTGGCAGCTGGCGGTTCGCTCTACTATGCCTTTGCGGGGGTTGTGCTGTTAGGCTGTGCCGTTTTTCTATTCCGAGGAGATGTACGAGGTGCGCAGCTCTACGGAGCATTCCTGCTTTTTACCTATCTGTGGGCACTTTACGAATCCGGTTTGGATGCCTGGGCATTAATGCCGCGTGTCGCTATGTTCAGCGTACTGGGTCTTTGGTTTGTTCTACCTCGAGTCCGCAGAGGATTATTGCAATCGACGCCTGCTCCCTTGTTCCAGCAACGATCAACTCAGGCCACGCTAGGAGGTCTGGCGCTGCTAGTCGTCGCCTTGTTTTTCACTACGGGCTTTGAGGTTGGCACGCCCAGTGCAGCCGGCACTGGACAGGTAAATAATGCGACAGGAGATTGGTCTAATTATGGCTCCTCTAAAACGGGCACTCGCTATGCCGCAACCGATCAGATAAGTCTTGAGAACATAGATCAATTGGAAAGGACGTGGGAAATTCGTACGGGTGTGCCCGGCGCATTCAAAGGCACGCCGATTCAGATCGATGACGGTCTGTATATGTGCACGGGGCAGAACATAATCCTGGCCCTGGACCCGGACACTGGCGAAGAGCGCTGGCGGTTCGATCCCGACCTGCAGTCGCCGAAGATTGGCTTCTGGGATACTTGCCGTGGAGTGACTTACTACGACAGTCCAGAGGCTAACCCTGCCGACGAGTGTGCTGAACGTATTCTTACTGCGACTACCGATGCTCGTTTGATTGCCGTTGATAAGAACACAGGTATTCCCTGCAGCGGCTTCGGTGTTAATGGTGAGATCAGTCTGCTTAGCGGCATGGGCGAAGTCGTGCCGGGATTCTATTTCGTGACTTCACCACCAACTATAGCCAATGACGTATTAGTGCTAGGTGGTTGGGTGCTCGATAATCAGATGACAGAAGAGCCATCGGGTGTAGTACGTGGATTCAATCCTATGACAGGCGAATTGGTTTGGGCCTGGGACATGGGGCGTGAAGATAGAACTGGTTTACCGGCACCGGGCGAGAACTATACGCGCGGCACGCCGAATGTGTGGAGCCTGACTAGTGCCGACGAAGAGCTGGGTCTTATCTATGTGCCAACGGGCAATGCCACTCCAGATTATTTCGGCGGGCATCGAAGCGAAGCTATGGAGAAATATGCGAGCTCGATAATTGCACTCGATGCGCGAACGGGTCGAGTTAGGTGGAGCTTTCAAACTACACATCACGATATCTGGGATTATGATGTTCCAGCACAGCCCACGCTGGTAGATATTCCGGTTGATGGTGTTATACGTAAGGCCGTTGTAGTACCGACCAAGCGTGCAGAAATATTTCTTCTCGACAGAGAGACTGGAGAACCAATCGCTGAGGTGGCAGAGCTGCCTACACCACAGACAGACATTCCCGAAGACTTCACAGTTGCTACGCAGCCGTTTTCAGTGGGCATGCCTTCTTTCGCCGACCAGCGCCTAACCGAAGCGGACATGTGGGGCATCACACCGTTCGATCAGGCCGCTTGTAGACTGCAATTCAAGCGGATGCGCTATGAGGGTCCTCTCACACCGCCGACTACAGGCCATGGTTCGCTATACTATCCAGGTGTTGCTGGCGGAATGAATTGGGGCAGTGTTGCTGTGGATGAGGTGAATCATCTGATGGTAGTCAACACCATGAACAACCCATCGGTAGTACGCCTTATTCCTAGAGAAGATGTTAGGGAAAATGAAGGGTACGGTATTGGAGGAGCGCAGTCTGGTACTCCCTATGCGGTCTATTCTTTCTTTTTTCTCTCACCCTTATTTGCACCTTGCATTGAGCCTCCCTATGGCGAGATGGCCGTAGTTGATCTCGCGTCGCAGGAACTACTATGGCGACGACCGCTGGGTACTGCTAAGGAGCAGGGTCCGCTGGGCATTCCCAGTAGATTGCCTCTGCCCATGGGTATGTTCTATAGCGCGGGTTCAATCGTCACTGGCGGTGGTTTGATCTTTAATGCCGGTGTTGTTGATAGTACCGCTCGTGCTCTAGATGTATTCACTGGAGAAGAGGTCTGGACTGACAGCCTTCCCGGATCGTCGACAGCGACCCCTATGAGTTATGTGAGCCCGACTACAGGCAAGCAATATGTCATCGTTACCGTGGCTGACGGTGGTGGTGCGCTACAACTCGAGGCGGCAGTTGACGATGATGTTGAAACCGGTGATGTGCAAGGCGGTTATGTAATTGCCTATAGCCTGCCCGATTAATAGAGACAGTTAAGTCGCGCAGGTTGGCGAAAAAATTTAGATGCGCTGGATGATGTATTAAAATTCGATACTAAAATTCAGATTCAATATTTTTATTTTTGGGGAGGTGTAAAGTTATGCGACAACTATTAAACAAAGACTGGGCGACAATGCTCAGCGGGTTCTTTTTTCTATTTAGTGTGTCATTAAGCAGTGCAGACATAGACCAGTTGCGCTTGGATGCCATCGCAGCGGACATGCAATCCCGAGTAGATGAAGAGCGACTATCCGGAGCAGTCCTAATGATTGCCCAAGATGGTGAGCTACAGATGAACAAAACTTTCGGACATCAGAACGTGGAAGACCAAGTGCCCATGGCTATGGATACAATCTTCCGCATCTTCTCCATGACTAAGCCGATCACCGGCACTGCTCTGATGATTCTCCATGATGAAGGCAAGTTTGAATTGAGCGATCCCGTATCCAAATACATTCCTGAACTTGCCGGTGTGCAGGTTTTCACGGAATCCGATGCAGAGGGCAGCATGCTTACCGAAGCGGCGAATCACGAGATGACTGTCCAGGAGCTGATGACTCATACCGGCGGCATCATGTATGTTCCGCCACTATCGAGCGGACCAGTGGCCCAAGCCATGATTGCTGCAGGCATCATGAGGCCCGATATTTCATTGGCGGACCAGATAGACAGCCTTGGAGAGTTACCTCTGGGATATCAACCGGGCTCGCAGTGGGAATACAGCTATTCCGTTGATGTGCAGGGCTATCTCGTCGAGGTCTTGGCAGGTCAGACTTTCGATGTATTTCTAGAACAGAGAATTTTCGAACCATTGGGCATGATCGACACAGGCTTCTTTGTGCCAGCTGATAAAGCTCATCGTCTCGCGAGACAATACAACCAAGCTGCGGCAGGTGGTCTTACTCGGACAGATACGGGGCAGTTTCTCAGCAAGCCGGAATTTTTCTCCGGTGGAGGAGGGCTAACCTCAACCGCTAGCGACTATATGAAGTTTGCGCAGATGCATTTGAATAAGGGGGAGTTGGATGGCGTGCGAATCTTGTCTGAAGATGCTATAGCGATTATGCGAAGTAACCTCCTTCCAGAGGGTATCGACAATATTGCCAACATCTACCCTGGCAATGTATTCGGAGTCGACTTTGCTGTAGTGAGCGATTCAGATGCATTCAACGGAGTCCCTGAAGGTACGCATTGGTGGTGGGGAATTGCCGGTTCTTGGTTCTGGATTGATCCAGTACAGAACATAGTGTTCGTGGGCATGATCCAGAACGACAATATTTTCTATTCTATCCAGACCCACGGCACTATGCGTGAGTTGCTCTACAACTAAAATGAAAGAGCCTCAGGGGATCAAAATTTAATCTTCTGGGGCTCTTGTAAGCGCTATGGTTGTATTGCCATTTCCAATTTGGCAAACAACAACCATCCACGGCAGCACTATAAGGAAGAGCTATCATGAGCAAAGGTCAAAATAGTAAAAAGGAAACAAAAAAGAAAGCGGCACTGACTCCAAAAGAGAAGAAGGCTGCGAAGGCTGCAGCCAAACAAGGGAAGAGCACGCTTGGCAACTAAGCTTTCGAGAGGCTAAGACGGACCTTCGGTGGTGTGCTTTATGCTGGTTCTCCCAGCAGCAGCATTTGCAAACGAATAGAAAGCATAAGGGTAATTTTCTACATTTCTTTTAGAGGCGCATAGTTACGGTCTGAATGGCGGGATGCACAAGTCTAGTTTAGATGGTGTTAGTCAGGAGCTTAGCTTTATCCAGGAATTCCCTCCACACAATGCCATTGCACTTGAGGGAATCAATAGCTTCATAGAGCTCGTCCCCGCTGATCTTGTTCTTCTCATGCAGCAAGTAGAGCTCTGCGCAGCTATTGGCGTTATGCAGGGCAACAGCTAGAACAGATTGGGGTTCTTTTGTCTGTTCGAACAGGGCCATCCAAAATTTCTCTGGTAGCTTCCATTCTCGGGTAATGAAATAGGAAATGTCCATCGACATCTCCGACATTATGTCCTTGAATGCCATGCTGCCCGGCTCCCCCTCAGTGATCCCTTTACTGAAGGCCTCGTTGAGACAATTGAAGATGATGATTTTTCCTACGTCGTGGATGAGCCCTAGGAAATGCCCGAGAAACTTATCCTCGCCTTGCTCTTATGAAAAGCCGCGACAAAGATATGCGCAGTGTAGAGAGCGTTCCCAAATCAACCTTCCGAACATCTTGTAGTAGATAGCCTTAGAGAACAATAAAAAGGAGTTAGGATCAGAATACAGTAAGTTTAGAAAAACTCTGGCTGAATACTTCAAACAGGTTAGCAATCAGGCATAATAAAGCTCAGTGACACCATTAACGTATAAAATTCAGAATAGTAAGTAGATGGCTGATAGCTCAATAACGTCAAGTGTAGAACCAATTGTTGGGCCATTTACGGATATGGCACAACAACTTTCCTCTGTGGCTTGGAGCACAATGGCGGCTAATATTCCAGGTGATTTGCACTGGGATAGAATTCTCATCACTTTGTTCATAGCGATTCTTCTATTCTTCTACTACCAAGGGCGCGGCTCAAAGGGTGCCGATGGTGGTGAGCGTAAAGTCGGGATTTTGCAGTTCCTTCTGCCGATGGACATTTATACTCATGTATCTGCGCGCGTAGATATTTGGCTCTGGGTGTTGGAACGGTTCTTGCGACCTTTCTGGGCTGTTGCGCTATTCGCAACCGTGGGGACATTTACGGAGCAGTCTGTAATCGTAGGCCTCGAATTTTTATTCGGTGGAACACCTGCGGTGGAGACTAACTTCGTCTGGATGTTGCTCTATGCCCTGGTAAGTTTGCTCTGTTATGACTTCATCTTTTACGTGATTCATTACACTATGCATAAAGTCCCGGCCTTGTGGGCAATCCATAAAATACATCACTCCGCAGAAGTGCTGACTCCACTGACACGGTCTCGAGAACATTTCCTCGCAGGACCTATTTGGGCGACTGGATCGGCTTTCAGTTTTGGCTTTGCTGCGGGCCTATTTGCCTATCTATTCGATGGTGGGATTACTCAGGCAACGTTGTTTAATGTTGGATTCTTTTCTTTTTTACTCGGTTTGACCGGTGCTTTTCGGCACTACCATGTTCAGCTGCGCTACCCCAGATGGTTGGAAAAATGGATCCAAAGCCCGGCTATGCACCATACGCATCACAGTTATTTGAGAAAGCACTGGGATACCAATATGGCAGCCGTCACCAGCATCTATGACAGAATGTTTGGCACTCTCTATATTCCTGAGAAAGATGAATATACGCCTTGGGGAATCGGGCCGGAGACGCAGGATGAGTACCGAACATTCTGGCAAAACACTGCCGGGCCATTTCGAGACTGGTACAAGATGGTTGCCGGTGGAAGTTCGCCTCAAGCAGGGTCCGCGTCTGAATCGGTTCCTAAGAATGATGCGGAAGCTACATAAGTGGAGTCGCAGTAGAGCTGAGGTAGTCCTCGAGTGAATCGAAAACTGTCGAGGATTTTCAGTATTTTGCGAATGCCATTGTTTGGATTTCCCCTAAAGTTGCCGCTTCAAGGGCGCTTGTCTAAACAGAACCTAGTGTTTTGGGATTCTTCGTAATTTCACCAATAAATATCTGCTATGATGCGCTGCCCAGATCATCAGGCAACTCCAATGAATGCCGTTTCATTTGCTACTCTAGCCCTTAGGGCCGAACTCCTAGCGAGCATCGCGACGCTAGCCTATGATTCGATGACGCCAGTACAGGCGCAGGCTCTGCCGCATCTGCTCAGCGGCAAAGACCTGATTGCACAGGCCAAGACGGGTAGTGGTAAAACGGCGGCTTTTGCAATAGGTCTGCTCAATAAACTCGACGCGCAGTCATATAGCACCCAAGCGCTAGTCCTATGCCCCACTCGTGAGCTGGCGGAACAGGTCGCGGCAGAGATTCGCAGACTCGCCAGTGCTATTCCCAACATCAAGTTGCTCACCCTCTGCGGTGGAAAACCGATGGGTCCACAATTGGCCTCTTTGCGGCGTGATCCGCACATCGTTGTAGGAACGCCCGGGCGCATCTTAAAGCATCTCGAGAAGGAAACCTTACATCTAGGCGCAGTAGAAACACTCGTGCTGGATGAGGCTGACCGCATGTTGGACATGGGTTTTCTCGAGGATATCACAAAGATCATCGATAAGACGCCGGCCTCTAGACAAACGCTGCTGTTCTCTGCGACTTATCCTGAGGGCATCAAGGGAATCAGTGGTAGCGTGCAGCGTGATCCAATTGAAATTCGAGTGGAGGACAGTCACCACAGTCCAGACATCGAACAGGTCTTCTTCAAGGTCGAGAAAAGCGAGCGAATAGAGATGCTTTTCAACGTGCTTGCGCACTATCAGCCAGAGTCGGCTCTCATATTCTGCAACACTAAGCAGCAGTGCCATGAGTTAGGCAAGGAATTACGTGAGCTTGATCTACATGCACTGGCTCTGCACGGTGATCTGGAGCAGTTCGAGCGAGATCAAGTTCTTGCTCAATTCTCCGGTAAGAGTAGCTCGATACTTATCGCTACTGACGTGGCTGCGCGCGGCCTCGATGTTAAGGAGTTGGCTGCTGTCATTAATTTCGAGCTTAGTCGCGACCCTGAAGTACATATTCATCGTATAGGACGCACGGCTCGGGCAGGCAGTAAGGGGCTCGCGGTGAGCCTGTTCACTGCTTCGGATAAGCGGCACTTGCAAGCCATAGAAGAGTATCAAGGCTCGGCTGCAAAAATAGTGAGTACGACAACGCTGACTGTACCTGCAAATTTCAAACTCTACCCACCCATGGTCACGCTATTCGTAAATGGTGGACGTAAGGAAAAGGTTAGGGCGGGGGACTTGCTTGGTGCGCTGACGGCTAACGGTGAAATCACCGGCGCTCAGATTGGTAAGATCACGCTGTTCGACAAAATGGCTTACGTCGCCGTTGAGCAACAGGTAGCGAAGCTGGCATTGACGATTCTTGCTGATGGAAAAATCAAAGGCAGGAAATTCAGGGTACGCCGATTGCGCTAGTTGCAATTTAGCATTACTAAGCTCTCTTAACTCACCATCAGTTTTCTACTGTTATAGTTGGGCTGGGGATAAAGCCGATACGGTGCGCAATTGCCAGCAGCCGTTGATCTGCTTTTACCGATACGGGATTCAGATAGATCTGCCATGTAGTTCCAACTTCATCGCCCTCGCTTAGCAGTTGAAAACCAATGCTGGCTCCCTCGGTTCCACTATGCAGTGTTATAAGTCCACCGTTACTGGATTTTTTCGCAATAGGAGCTAGCGTCGCAGGTTGAACTCCGTTCGGCCACATGCTTTCTATTAGTTCAACTTCGGGCATCAATCCTTTGTCATCAATGAAGCTCATCCAACTATCCATCTCTTTCCTGAGCTCGGCTAATTTGCCAGTATAGGCAGGGTCTGCGGCAATATTGTTTAATTCATAAGGGTCATTGAGAACATCGAATAACTCTTCTCGCTCTTTCGATGTTCTAAACCACTGTGCTTGAGCCGGGCTCAACTCGCCAGCATCGCGCATGCGCAGAAGCTCTTGCATAGCTGGCATCTGCTCGCGGTAAGGAAGCGGCACATAGTAAGGTTTCTCGGGGTTGAAGTTCCGTAAATATTTGAATCGGTCGTCTCGAACCGCCCGAATCATGTCGTACTTAGAATCAAAGCGATCGGCTGCGCCATGTACATAGTCTCGAGCAGCTGTGGTCGCGTATTCACCTACGAATGCCCTGCCATCGACATAGTCTGGTGGTTCGATTCCGGCGAGTGAAAGAATGGTCGATTTAAAATCAACGAAGCTTATGAGTTGCTCATCAGTTTCTCCCGCTCTATATTGATCAGGGAAACGTATAATGAGTGGCAGATGCATGCCGGAGTCGTATAACAATCTTTTTTGGCGGGGCAACGGGCCGCCGTGATCGGTGTACCAGAAGATGATTGTGCTGTCCATCAAGCCATCCTCTTCCAGTTGGTCGAGAATTTCTCCCACTTGCCGATCCATGGCGACAATGTTGGAATACACTCGCCGTATATCCTGCCGGCCGATCTCAGTGTCTGCTAAATAAGGTGGAACGGGTACCGCCAGGTTCTCATCCACCAATAGTGGATTCTCAGCTTGTCTCCAAATTTGTGATTCGTGTGTAATTCCAAAATTGAAGATTGAAAAAAATGGTTGTCCTTCAGCGCGATTACGCCAATGCGCGGTATTGCTGCTTTCATCCCATGCTGTAACAGACTTACGAAATTGATAGTCCTCTTTCGCATTGTTGCTTGTATAGTAGCCAGCCTCCCTAAAATACTGGCTGTGCATTTTTACATAAGACGGCGGGACTGCTTCGTAGGGAATGATTCCTTCGACACCAAAATCTGCGATGTTTGTTGTACGCATGTGTTGGGCGCCAATTCGATTCTGATACATGCCTGTTGCTATGGCTGCACGACTTGGGGCGCAGACTCCTGAGCTTGAAAACACCTGAGTATAACGAATGCCTTCATTGGCGAGGCGGGTCAAATTTGGCGTAGCTACAGTATTATCCCCAAAAGGAGGGATGATTGGGCTTAGGTCTTCGGCGACTAGCCAAAGGATGTTGGGTGTTCTTGGAAGTATTGGCCCTTTCTGAGAGTCAGTCTGAGTCGGAGTGAGGTAACTGCACTGGCCTAAAGCCAGAACCAATAGTGGCAGAGTTAGGGCTTTGATCGTATTCATAGAAAAGCCTAGTAAGAAACGAGAAGTTCGAAAATACATTCGTCTAGTTTTCTAATAATGATTGTTAGGTAAATTTTAGAAAGCCTAGTACTAATAAATATTCTGGCAGTGATCGAATTCACTGCCCTAGTTTATAACTGTTCTAAATCCAATATGACTTGTACCGAGGCCATTGTCTTGCGCTTCTCTAGCCGCCGGCCTGAATCGCAAGCAATAGTTTTCCGCACACAGATAAGATCCACCCTTGATAACTTTTGCAGGCACACCGTCTGCGGAAGAGCCAAGCGATTGCTGCAGAGTAGGCCCAGTCGGATTTATTGCGTCTATTGGGTTGTGCTGCGGGGCATACCAGTTTGAGGTCCATTCCCAAACGTTGCCGATCAAGTCATAGGCGCCGTAGTCATTGGCGCCGAAACAACCTACAGGCGCCAAACCTTGATGACCATCTTCGGCATTGTCTTCTAGTGGGAATATGCCCTGCCAGGTATTTGCGTGATGCTGTCCGTGTGGGGCCAATTCGTTGCCATCCCAAGGGAATACCGTATTGCGTCGGCTGCGTGCCGCAAGTTCGAATTGCGCCTCTGTAGGAAGCGAGCGACCTGCCCAACTGGCGTAGGCCTCCGCGTCCTCAAAGGCGACATGAATTACTGGATAGAGATCCCTTCCTTCAATGCCGCTACCGGGGCCATAGGGATGACGCCAATCAGTGCCCGGAATCCAAGACCACCCTTGGGTAGGATCTTGTCCAGACTCTCCAAGCGTGAATACAACTGAGCCAGCCCTAAGGAAATCTTCGGGTACATCACTCGGCCAATCAGCTGGGTCGGGAGAGCGCTCGGCCACTGTCACGTAGTCAGTTTCCGCAACAAAACTCGCGAACTGCACATTAGTGACTTCGTGTGCATCGATCCAGAAGCCATCTACTGAAACTCTGTGCACCGGGCCCTCCTCGGAGTAGAGTCTGTCGTCGCCCATAACGAAGTCCGCGCCGTTCACCCACACTGAAGCACCCGTTTCATCGAGGCACTGACTCGCGCTATGAGACTGAGCAAAGCCTGATTGACCTGCCATGAGTAGAATGAAGAGGGCGGTGATTGAAAAGGGTTTCATAGTTAAGTTAGTGAGCTCAAGTTGTGGGAAGTAAATGCAAGCGAGGTCAGAGTAAGACTATCGGAAATTTACTCTGACCTCATCACTTACACCGCACCAATTATATTACAGACTGATTGCGATGGTCGCCGAACTTTGGACGTACTACTTTCTTTAATGGAATATTCATACCGCCGGTAGATTCGAGCCAGTCATAGACTTCGTTTGCGTAGCCTGTGATGCGTTCTTGATGTTCAGGCGCGTCGATAAGGTTCTGCATCTCATAGGGGTCGGTTTGAAGGTCATAGAACTCATTAGTGTCCCACACGCCGTGGTAGCGAATGTATTTGTAGCGTTGTGTGCGTATGCCGAACATGGTCGGAGTCTGCGGAAAATCCATCTCCCAGTAATATTCGTAAAAGATACGGTCGCGCCAGGCAACTTCTTCTCGGTTTAAAAGTGGGATAAAAGATGCGCCTTGCATATGAACTGGCATGGCCAAGCCTGCGGCCTCTAAGATAGTTGGTGCGATGTCTATATTCTGCACCAAGGCATCGATCGGAGCTCCACCCTCAAGGTATGAAGGCCACCTAACTAACAGGGGTACTTTTGCCGACTCCTCATAGAAATGGCGCTTGTCTATCAGCCCATGTTCGCCGAAGGAGAAACCGTTGTCTCCCATGTAGATCACCAGCGTATCTTCAGCCAGTCCATTTGCATCCAGGTAATCCAATACTGCGCCCACGCTCTCATCAATGCCCATCAGAGTTTCGGTGTAACGCTGGAAGAACTCTTCGAATTCGATGTCACCATGGTACATGTAGTCGACTCCATGCCAGGATTCGCGCTGTTGCTTTACCCAGTCGGGGATTCGATTCTCGCCATAGTAGTCGCGCCCTCGTAGTGGCTCACTATCTGCATTGGCTGTAGGTAGTTCAGGAATGCCATAGCTGGGAACATCAAAGCTAGGTGGATAGACGACGGCTTCGCCCTCGTAAAGACCTTGATGGCGCTCGGCTGGTTGAAATTGGGAATGCACAGCCTTGTGAGAGAGATACAGGAAGAATGGCTGGTCCTGCTCACGATTATCTAGCCAGTCGACGGCGTGTTCGGTTAAGACATCAGTGATGTAAGTGGATTCATCGTACGTTGTACGCTCGCCATTGATATTAAGTGTTGGGCCATAGTAGACACCTTGCCCGCGAAAACTCTCCCAATGATCGAAACCCGGTTGCGGCTCGTCACTGTGGTTTCCCATATGCCACTTGCCGAAGTAGCTGGTCTGATATCCCGCTTCCTGCAGATACTCGGGAAAGAAAGTGAGGTTGCCAGGGTCGGGTGCGGCATTGTCGATTACTGTATGAGTATGTGAATATAGGCCTGTGAGGATGGATGCCCGAGAGGGTGAGCACAGGGAGGTGGTGACATAGGTATTGGGGAAGTAGGCACCCTCGCTAGCTAAACGATCCAAATTCGGAGTCTCCAACCACGGCACCTTGCCTGTAAAGCCCATGAAATCGAAGCGATGGTCGTCCGTCAGGATGTAGATGACATTCTTTGGGCTGGCGTTCGCCAGCGGTTCCAAGCGCAACGGGTTATCTTCGCTGCTGCAACTTACTAGCAGGGCAGAAGCTAGACAGGTCGATAGAATTTGGATATTTCCCATAGTGACTCACCGTGATTGCATGACTTAGCCGACAATTCAGCTTCTTCACTATCCACCTATTTGCGAGCCAATGGAACGGGTAATTGCAGCAGCTGGTCAGCATTAGCTTCAGGCTTTGGACTAAACTTCTGCGAACGCCCTAGCACATTGTCGGCGCCGTACCAGTTGCCGTTTATATCAACACCAAATTCATGTAGCTCTCCAAACTCGCCTGGCTTATTCCCATGTGCATCCCAGGAGAACAATCTATTGCCATCTGTGTCAAATTTGATAATTCGTACGGGCTGATTGTCAGATACCCACACGTCTTGATTTTCCGTGATCAAAATATAATTTGGAAAGTTCAAACCTGGCCAAGTTGCTAGGTGTTTCCCGTTAGGACCGAACACTTGGATACGATCGTTATTTCGATCGGCAACATAGATGCGATCCTGATTGTCTGTTGCAATTGAATGCACGGCGTCAAACTGCCCCTGGCCGCTTCCCTCGCTTCCCCATGCGGTAAGGTAATTTCCATCTTTATCAAATTTGATTACTCGTGAATTGGTAAGCCCATCTGCAACAACTATGCTGCCGTCTCGAAGAAACGCAAGATCTTGTGGCGTCCCTAGATGTGTTCCATCGTTGGCTGTTTCATTTTCGATGCCAAGTGTCATCAACAACTCTTTGCCGTCATTTGAGAAGGCATGGATCTGATGGCGTCCAGAGTTTACGACCCACACTCGTCTCTCAGGATCATAAGGACTGATCGCTATCATGTGTGGCCCACCAGTGCCTTCAAATAAATGGTCCCATTGATTCCAATTCTCAATGAGTTCTCCTTCGTCGTTAACGACAAAGATCACATTCTTCATTTGTCGAATTGTGCCTTCGGGCGGAGACAGTGCGGACAAGCCTTCAACAGAGCCGTAAAAATAGTCGAATCCATCGGGTAGGGGGTCAGGGATGTGAAGCTCACCTCGTTGAATAACAAATATCCTTTCGCTCGACTCTACGAAAAGCCCAGGATGCGAGCCCCAAATAAAGCCAGGCTCTGAAAACGGCTCAAGCCATTCGGGCTCAGCACTATAAGGTGACTCGCCATGATTCGACGTTGGTGGATACTGATCGGTCCAGGACTGGGCGCTAACAGTAGAAGTTGTCATTGCTATGAGCGAGCAGCCTATAGCGGTAAAGGTTCCAAAAAGTCTCATAGTCTATTCTCTGTGTTGTTATGAACTATTTTCCGAGACTATCTCTGCCCCGAGTATCTGACTTGTATCACGCTAGCGATATTGCGAGCGTGAAGACTAAATAAAATGCCGGCAGGTCGTTTTTAGAATCTATGACACTTTATTAATCGGGCTCCATCACTGTTGAATACGCAGTAGAGGTAATCGAAAATACCTTAGCATACCTATGCTATGGGGAAAAGTTAGCGGCTCTCTGCGCGGCTAGATATTAAAATTAAGGCATTGTCAGCTCTTGATTTGAGGTTGAAGAAAAAGCTGGCATAGTGCAAAGCAGAATGCTGTTACAATTCACCCTGAGATCTTCTGTGAACTGTTTAGTGCCGTCAGTAGAATTAGGAAAAGCAAGCCGATGGGTGAGGAGTCGAAAAATAGTTCAGGCAAGCCGCAGTCGGGCTCCATCGGTTGGGGCCGCATCTACATAAGCGTTCTAATATTCACAGTAATCGTTATTGTCTTGCTCTATTTCTTCTCACAATACTACAGCGGTTAACCCATGCATCTCGTAGATTGGTCGATAGTTATCGCCTACCTTGCTTATGTTATCTGGCATGGGCTAAAGCTCAGTCGCGGGACTACCGACACGGAAGGATTCTTTCTGGCAGGTCGTTCTCTTCCCTGGTGGGCGGTTGGCCTGTCGGTTATGGCGACACAGATGTCAGCGATAACTTTGATTGGCACTACTGGGCAGGCCTACGAAGATGGCATGCGTTTCATCCAGTTTTATTTTGGCCTACCCCTAGCAATGATCATCCTCTGCGTGACCGCGGTGCCTCTATTCTATCGAGCACGGGTGTTCACCGCTTACGAATACCTCGAGCAGCGCTTTGATGTAAAGACGCGCACCTTGACGAGTTTCTTCTTTCTTCTTTCCCGCGGGCTTGGCGTTGGTGTAATCATCGCGGCTCCGGCTGTTGTACTGTCGATAGTCTTAGGTTGGGATGAGTTGGTGACGATTTTCGTGATCGGGCTATCCACTACCCTCTATACCATGCTCGGAGGTGTGCAGTCGGTAACCTGGACCGATGTAAAGCAGATGGCCATTATCTTGGTAGGACTGAGCCTGTGTGTGTTTGTCATCATTACGAATCTTCCTGCGGGCGTGTCGTTTAATGACGCGATGAATGTTGCCGGCGCCGCCGGAAAGCTGGAGACCATAGATTTCAGCTTCGATCTCAATGAACGGTATACGTTTTGGTCAGGGACGATAGCCGCGTTATTTCTCTTCCTATCTTATTTCGGCTGCGACCAAAGCCAGGTGCAGCGCTATTTGACGGCACGCTCAGTTGATGAGGGGCGCGTCTCCCTACTCATGTCTGCCTTTCTGAAAATCCCAATGCAGTTTCTATTCCTGCTAGTCGGCATACTGGTCTTCGTTTTCTATCTATTTAGCACCCCACCGATGATCTTCAATGAAGTGGATGTGACTCGGGCGGCGGCAGTGCAGCCTCTCGAACACGAACGGCTGCAGGGAGAGTTTGCTGACGCACATCAGCTGCGGCACTTGGCGGCGTTGAGGTTTATAGAGCAGCAGAACACTGCAGAGGGGATTACTGCTCGAGCGGACTATATTGCCGCCAACGAGGCCTATCAGGATAAGCGCCGTGAGGCGACCGAGTTTGTGCGGCAGACGAATGGCGATAGCTCGTTTAGCGACGTTAACTATGTGTTCCCCGTGTTTGTTATAGAGAATATGCCGCTGGGGTTAGTGGGGTTAATAGTCGCTGCGATTCTCGCCGCGGCGATGTCGAGCGTCGCGGCGGAACTTAACGCGCTGGCAACTGCATCTACTATGGATTTCTACCGCCGCCACATTAACGTTAATAGCTCGGAAAAAGAGATGCTTCGGTTCGGGCGATTGTCCACCTTGGCATGGGGCGTATTCGCCTGCATTATCGCCACCTTTGCGACTAATTTAGGTTCGCTAATCGAGGTTGTGAATACTTTCGGTTCGTTCTTCTACGGTTCCCTGTTAGGGGTCTTCGTGTTAGCTTTTGCGGTGCCTCGAGCCAAGTCGGCAGGAGCTTTTTACGGCTTGTTGTTCGGCATAGTGTCAGTCTGGATTGCCAGCTCAACTACCGACATTGCTTTTCTTTGGTTCAATGTTGTGGGTTGCTTGGTCACTGTCGCTGCGGGATACCTCATTAGCATTGTGCGGTGAGAAAGAATTTTTGGGGAGAACAATGTACAAAAAATATCATGCCCTGATTGCGTTGCTGATGCTAACAGTAGCAACGCCACTTTCAGTTGAAGCGCAAGTACGGGCCATCTACGACCAAGGAAGCGGCGCGCTGATTCGACAGTTGCTGCGCTTGAGCACTACTGCAAGCGTCATGCATACCGGTGCGCATCCCGACGACGAAGATTCAGCTTTGGTGGCCTACCATGCACGACGACTGCATGCGCGCACTGCCTACCTGTCGCTCACGCGTGGTTCCGGAGGGCAGAACATCATCGGTGTTGAGCAGTCGGATGCGCTTGGCGTGATACGCACCGAGGAGCTGTTACAGGCTAGGAGCCTAGACGGAGCCGAGCAGCTATTTACGCGTGCTAACGACTTCGGGTTCTCCAAGTATCGGACAGAAGCCTCCCGCGTCTGGCCTGAAGAATTGCTACTCGATGACATGGTGCGCGCCATTAGAACATTTCGCCCTAACGTAATCGTGTCTCGCTGGAATGGCACCTCCGCCGATGGCCATGGGCATCACCAGTTTGCGGGTTACCTGACTCCTTTGGCTCTGGAAGCCGCGGCCGATTCGAGTCGATTCCCCGAGCAAATCGAGCAAGGTCTAACACCCTGGCATGTTCAGAAGTTTTATACAGGCCGGGCTTTCACAGGGAGCTCCCGCAATGCCCAGGCAGCGGAACAGACGGCACTACTCATCAACACTGGTGAATACGACCCTGTAACCGGGCGTAGCTATTTTGAAATTGGCATGCAGGGTAGGAGTCAGCAGAAAACGCAGCAAATGGGTTCGCTAGAGCTGCGTGGTAGCCAGCAATCTCAGCTGTTTCTCCTATCATCGCAGATTGGTACGTCCGCCGCCGAAAGCTCCATCTTCTCGGGAATCGATACTACAATCAGTGGAATCTCGAATCTGGAGCAAGCCCCTGGGTTGGTATTCGTTGAATTGCTATCTGCGTTGCAGCAAAGTGTTGATGACTTAGTGTCCAACTATAATCCTCTGAACCCACAGGCTCTTATTCCTAGTCTTGTCGATGGGCTTGAACTCGCCCGTGAAGCAAGTGATGCAGCGCAAACGGGGGATGCGAAGCGACTACTCGATGAAAAAGTCAGCGAATTCGAGAAGGCTATTGTGCTCGCCGCCGGAGTCTCGATCGATGCGCTAGCCGAGTCGGAAACCGCGATTCCCGGCACTGTTTTGACAGTCGCGGTGCGAGCGTTCATGGCGCAGCCGTCGCAAGTTCTGCTGCGGGAGGCTTATCTTTCCGTTCCCGTAGGGTGGTCGGTCTCTAAGTCCAATGTTCAGATACTCAGTAATGAGCGCTCCTCCCGGCGCAGAGAACAGGGCGACGCCGAGCTGTTCTTCGATGTCACCGTTCCCGTTACAGCCGATCCGACCGAGCCTTACTGGTTGGCATTACCACGTGAGGGCGCTGCCTATGATTGGAGTTCGGCAGGCGAGGCTCGCACACAGCCCTTCGCCGCGCCTCTGCTTCAGGCAGTAGTGACGCTTGAAATTGGCGGAACACAGATTACGATTCGGCAAGAGGTTGAGCATCGCCTGGTTGACCGCATTCGTGGCGAGATCCGGCGCCGGTTAGATGTGGTGTCGGCAATATCTGTAGAGCCGGGCACCGACCTTGTAGTAGTGCCAGTGTCTGCCGGCAATGAACCTCGAGAGTTGTTATTGACTGTTCGTAATAATACTTCGCAGGAAGTAGCAGGTAGGGCGCAGTTCGAGGTGCCTCAGGGTTGGATGCTGGAGCCTCCTAGTGCCGAATTTTCCCTGGCAGCCGCGCCTGCGACTACTACGTTAGGATTTCGGGTAACTATGGCTCAAGGTGTCAGTGCAGGAGAATACAATCTGGCGGCCAGCGCCACAGTCGATGGCACACGGTACAAAAAGGCGATGACAGAAATCGCCTATCCTCATATTAGAACCCACCGCGTTTACTCGGCGTCAATCACTGAATTCGAAGTCGTCGACGTGAGCGTCGCTGCCTCCCGAGTTGGCTACGTCATGGGTAGTGGCGATACCGTCCCTGAAGCGCTGCGCCGTCTTGGCGTGGAAGTCATGCTGTTAACCGACGCCGACTTAACTACTGGCGACCTTTCTGGCTTTGACGCTATCGTTGTGGGTATCAGGGCATCGCAGACTCGTGCTGCCTATGTCGCGAATAACCGGCGCCTTCTTGAATACGCGGAACAAGGCGGTAATTTGATCGTGCAGTATCAGCAGCCTGACTTCATCGCCAAGGGCCTCGCTCCCTATACGGCAAGCATGGATGGCAATGTACGCGTTGTTGATGAAACCGCTGCAATCGTGGTGCTCGAACCAGATCACCCGGTCTTTACCTTTCCCAATCGGATAGATGCTCGAGATTTCGATGGCTGGGTCCAAGAGCGTAGTAATTACAACTTTACCAGTTTCGATCGCGATCGCTATATTCCCCTCACCGAAGCGCACGACCAAGGCGAACCCAATAGTGAGGGAGCCATGCTGTATGCAAAGATCGGTGACGGACATTACGTATACACATCCTATTCATGGTTCCGGCAGTTACCCAACGGGGTACCCGGAGCCTATCGATTGTTCGCCAATCTACTGAGCCTGTCTGCCGCAGCTAACTAAGAGTATTACACCATGAGTGAAAAATTCCCCGCCCAGGGATACAAAGATAACGTACTCAGCGACTGCTTTGCTGATGCCCAACGCTACTTTCTTGACCACTATGTGGATGTGGATCGTGCTCACGTGGTGATGCTTGCGGAGCAAAATATCATTACGGGCGAAGAGCTAAAGCTCATACTGCAGGCCATCGGGGGGCTGGATGTTGAGGCCATGCGCAACGCCGAATATGACGGCAGCGTGGAGGATCTGTTCTACTATATCCAGCGTGAAATCGCAGCAGGCTGCGGCAACTCCGATATTGCTGGTAAGGTGCACACCGCCCGTAGCCGCAACGATATCGATGTTACGATTTACCGTTTGTATCTGCGGCAGCAGACGCTCGATTTAATTGAGGTTTGTTCTACGCTACACAATGTCTTTCTAGATCTGGCGGCAGCACATCACGAATCTCTAATGCCCGCTTACACTCATACCCAACCGGCACAACCTACCACTATCGCGCACTATCTTCTGGCGATGGCGGAAAACACCGGTCGCGACATAGCTCGAATACGGCGCGCCTACGAAAACATGAACCGCTGTCCGCTCGGTGCCTGTGCAATTACCACGACAGGATTCCCTATCGATAGAGCGCGGGTTGCAGATCTACTCGGCTTCGATGGGCCGACGCGAAACTCCTACGGTTCAATCGCCTCTGTGGACTATTTCACTGAGCTGCTCGGATCAGTTTCTGGCTTGCTTATTAACGTGGGCAAGTTTGCTCAAGAATTTCTGCTAATGGCGATGGTGGAATTCGATGTTATCCGCCTTCCAGACGGCTATGTACAGGCCTCATCGATAATGCCGCAAAAGAGAAATCCGGTCGCTATCGAGCATGTGCGAGCGATTGCCAGTAAGGCTCTTGGCCAGGTGCTCGGTGTGCTGACGAGCGTTCACAACACACCGTTTGGCGATATTAACGACGTCGAGGATGACCTTCAGCCACTCAACTTCTCAGCGCTTAGAGATTCGAATCGTGCGGTATCACTACTTGGGCATGCGCTGGCAGCGGCAGAATTCAATCTCGATTTACTTCGCGAAAGAGCCGAAGCCAACTTTATTACCGTTACGGAGCTCGCCGATACTATCGTGCGCCGGGAAAACCTTCCCTTCAGCAAGGCTCATGCGATTGTCGCTGATTGTGTGAAGCGAGCCACCGCTGCAGGCAGCGGCGTTAGCTTCGATATTCTACAAGCGGCGGCGAAGGAAGAAATCGGTAGAACCTTAGATTTGACTGCCAGCGAATTGGAAGAGGCCCTATCGGCTGAGAATTTTGTCCGCATTCGCACCATCTATGGCGGACCCGCACCGGATGAAACAAAGGAGGCGCTAGCAGAGCAACGAGAAGCGCAAACGGGAAACAATGCTTGGCTGCTAGAGCGTCGAGGCAATCTGAAGCGAGCAAAAGAAAATTTGGATGCCCAAATAAAGTTAGCGCTGCTCTAAGACTGATGCGGTTCAGGTTCGAAAGATTTGTAATGCTACTCGAATTGAATATGATATGTCTGAATGGGAAAAGTTGAGCAAGGATTGGCGGCACTGCAATACCTTGCGGGAATTCATTGATGCTCAGTCAGAAAATCGAGCTGATGCAGTTCATAGGTAAAGCCCTTCAATAGTGAAGAATGCTGTTAGTAACAATGTGAAATCTCATAAGTAGTTTTGATTCCATCGATGACTATTTCGATTACATCAAATAGGTATTTCCCAATTAGTAATTTCCCGAGTGGAGCCGATGGTGTAATTACCACTATCTCTATGTTATTGATCTGTACTTTCAATCCAGCAGCGCCGGGTCCGATAAATACAACTCTGCTTGTATTTTCAAAACTCAATGTGACAATGCAGCCTGGACCTATTGCTTGATTTTCTGCCTGTACCAGGCTTGAAACCTTTCTGAATTCATCAAGTTCATGCTGACATTCCGTAGCTCTTTTTGACTGTCCATGGGCTAGGTAAGCGGCTTCAAGGCCTAGGGTGTCGTACTTGTTCTGCGCCACATTTTCGCTGTGAGTTGCGCTCGCGTGGGCTTGGTCTACGGCTTTTGTAGCATTGGCTAAAACTTGCTCAAGTGCTCCAATAATATGAGCAAGAACAATTTCCTTGTTGGGTTCTATTGAGCTTATATCAGTTCACCCAAGGCTAGGATGGCATCTTTAAGTTGAAGGTCGCTCAGGTAGGGAGCGGGACCAAAGCGCAAGAACCCGTCTCTTTGGTCAGTCCATATATCCCTTTGTTTGAGTGCTTGTTGAATACTTGCTGCTTGATTGGTTCGAAGTGATAAAAATCCGGCTATAGATTCTAAAGGAATATCGGCCCTCGAAATAAGTTTCTTATCACAATTGAGTTCATCAAAACTCATTCTAAGTATGCCGATTTGATGTTGGCTAAGTGTTCGCAAAAAATTGGGTGTGAGTTCTTTTTCTTCAAAAAAATCGATAACGGCACAGGCACGATAGTGGCTAATGGGATCGTAAGTGCTGCCCTGAAATCGATCACCTCCTCGAGGGTACTGTGTTCGATTAAGGTCCGGCGTCTGTTCTAATTCACCGAATTCTGCATACCAGCCAGTCACTATCGGCCGTAGGTCGCATTGAGCCGGAATACGTAAAAAGCAATTACCTTCACCAAATTGGCAGTATTTATAGCCGCCCCCGACGAGGTAAGCGTTATCTAGGCCATTGGCTTTTACGTCAAATGGAAGAACGTTTAGTGCATGGTAAACATCCACCAATAAGGGGATGGCTTTTTCCGTAGTGGTTTCTCCCAATAATGCAAGATGGGGAATGATAACGGCATTTTTAAACATCACCGCTGACAACATAACTGCTGTCGTATTTTCAGTGATTTGGGCATTCATTCTCTCGCACAATGAGTCAAATGGAGAAACTGGTACTCGAATTATTTCCACGCCTTCTTCTTCTAGCCGGTGAAGTTGTCGGCGCATGGAGTAAAACTCGCCATCAGTTGTTACGATACGTTTTCTTTTTCTCCAATCGAGAGCGGAGAGAAAACGAACCAATAGATCGTGGGTATTTTGCGCCAATACATAATTTTCATGAGAGGAGTCTCCCAGTAGTTGAGCGTAGAACTGTTTTAGCTTGTCCGCTTTTTTAAAGGCCTTGCCCCATTTGTCATCGACTGATGCGGTTGCATCACGCCAAGCTTCTTGCAAGCCTAGCTGGGCGCGATCGGGCCATGCTTGATGTGAATGGCCCGTCAACAAAGTTCTTTGGGTAACAGAAAATTCTTTGTAGTGCTCGGAAATACTAAAATTGTCTAGCTGATTAGAAGTCATTTATAAACTCATACGAACTTGCCATAGATCTGGGAAAATCGGTTTATCTAGAGAGGCCATTAAATAGTTTGCTCCCTCTGATCCGCCGGTGCCTTGCTTCATTCCTATCGTTCTTTGAACCATTTTCACGTGGCGGTAACGCCATTCCTGAATGCCTTCATCGAGATCAATTAGCGATTCACATAATTGAGTTAGCTTCGGATCTGTGTGGTAAATTTCCTCAAGAATTTTGACGATAGGATCACTTGCGACTATTTCAGACTGCGACACCGTTGCTAACATTTCTTTTGGCACTGAGTACCCACGTCCGGCAACAAAGTTTAAAAAAGCATCCCAAAGGCTTGGGTTCTTTAGCCTAGTCTTAAGACTTGCAAATTCTTTGCTGTCTGGGGAGTAGCGGCTCAATACCGATTCTCTTTTATATCCAAGAGCAAATTCGATCTCTCGAAATTGAACGCTCTGAAGTCCGCTTGCGGAGTCCAAGCGGCTACGAAATGCACTAAAATCCTGGGGTGTCATTGTCTCAATAACATCAACTTGAGAGACCATAACCTTTATGATATTACGAACACGCTTTAGTACGTGTAGTGTACGGCCCAGATCCCCTGTGTGGAGTTGTTTGCAAACAAAGTCTAGCTCGTGCAGCAATTGCTTAAACCAAAGCTCAAATACTTGATGGATGATGATGAACAATAGTTCGTCATGTTCCGCGCCATCGGGGTTATCCTGCGAGCGCGGCTCTTGAGCATTGAGTATTTTTTCGAGTAGTAAATAACTGCTATAGTTTGTTGCTTGGTCTTCTTTACTCATTTTTTTTCTGCAAGTTTATTAAGGATCTCGGGTGGAGTATTTAAGGTGAAGCTAGATTCTCTCCCGCTGCCTTCCTTGGTAGCAAGTAGCAATAGACGAAGATCTGAAATTTCAATCTCCGTTAAGTGGTTTTGATTTCGAGACACTAGCGTGAAGCATTCAAACCTCTAAGCCTTCAAAATTGAACTGCCTAGGATGGATAACTGCTTATGGCAGCCTCTGAACCTCGCTGCCATGATTAGGATCATTGATAGTGTCAGCCTTCACGACTGTCAATTTCATTTCCATTGTAGACCAGCCGTGTAGACCATGGAATTGGATTTCGCAATGCATGATGCGCCATGCAGGAACCCTCCGCTTCGTCAAGTAACGCTTGAATTTTCTCAGCAGGCTCGGGGGTCTCTATAATGACGTGCTTCTCGACCATTTCACACTGGCCTTCCGTTTTATGGCCGAATTCACGCATTCGCTAGCTAAGGCGTAGATGAGCGCTCCGCGGCGCGTCCGCCGCTTAGGATATTCTCGATCGCGTAGTTGCCTTCATGGCAGGCGTACTCGTACATTGTGTACTCGTCGTCTCGAGTGAGTGGCATGGAGATCGTAAAAGGCGCTGAGAAGTTTACTGGATCGGTAACTCGTGCTTCCCACAAAATGGTGTCATCGCTTACACGACTAAAACGCTCTACTACACGAAGCTCATCGCTGATGGGCACACCCTTCAGTCGGCCACCCGCGCCGCTGTTGGCAATCATGCCGCGATCATTGTAATTCGTGGTCTCAACTACTAGCGTATCGCCTTCCCAGCGAGCAATGGAATCACCCATCCATAACTTCACTCTGGAATCGATATGCTCGGTCTTATCGAGATGGATTACTCGGACGTCGTGAATCATTTCATGCACGATGGTAAAGGTATCTTCGGTTTGAATGAATCGGTAGGCGTTGTTATAGCCAGCGGGCAGCATAGAGCCTGGCACCCCTCGCGTTATACAGCGATCCCAAACAGTGTGATTAGTCCAGTGATCAGCAACATGGGCAAAGCCGTAGTCTCGTTTTGCCTCAGCCTCTGGGCGAATAGGAGCTCGGCCTGAAGGCGGATCGGTAATCATTGAAGTCTGCCCAGTAGAAAGCACGGTATCCCCAGAATCCATCCAGATTTGATTGTAGCCCCCGATGTTTCCGCCTGCTTCGACCACGATATTGTCATCGGCGAAGGCTCGACGCTCGGCAATGCGGGCTTCGGCACTGGCGATTTCATCCTGGGAGAGGGTTGTCTGGTCTGCCATCGAGGCAGGGCGTTCTATTGGGGTGATGGTATCGTTAGTCCACAAGCCCTGAAGGTCAGGCTGACCGTCTGCGGTGCGTCCGACTATATAGGCCTGTGCATTGGCGGCTGGCGGGCTGAGACTAACCAGTCCGGCGCTAAGAACAATGAGGGCTAGAAGTAATCGCGAGTTCAATCGGGGGTGAGCAATAGTGATCATGGGCTTCTCAGTATCAACGCTGGCAGAATGATTTTCTTCCAAGTCAAGCTACAGTAATTTGTGGTATGGATCAAAAAAAGATGCTCAGTGGGACGAATTATAGAATAGCCATTGAGCAAATTGGCTGCTCAGAGGTCGGAGATAATCATTGGTCTTGATCCTATAAGTAATCGTCTTAGTAGAGCCATTCTTCAGCGAACCAAGAGAACCTCAGTGGCCCTAAGTACCACTATATCCTGAGCTTTTCATCTTCCCTCCCTTTCTCGTTGCCTATGAAAAGCAGATCTAGTGCTAGCCGCTCCGTAGACGTTTGGATATGCTCTAGCTCTCGATTCCAAATTCGAAATCTTAACCTGAAGTGCCGTATTGATGAGCGTATAAATTATCGCAGACATAAAAATTACTGATGATAGTTGGGTGCCTGACTATGCGGCGAACGCACATAACATAGTCCATAAGCACGGCGGAAAATATTTAGCTAGGAGCGGAAATATTAAGGTAATGGAAGGTGAGCCGTTGGATACTTCATTGATTGCATTGCTAGAATTTCCCGATGCTGATGCAGCCGAAGCGTTCGCAAACGATCCAGAATATGACCCATATGGCGAGGCTCGGCAAAAAGGAAGCGAAAGTCGCTTTCAAATGATTCATGATACAGATGTGGCGGGCACCATTTCCTATCTGGGTAAAGGCTGATTGAAATGATGGATTAATGAGGGGCGGATCCATAAAGTATAGCTATGACATTGGTTCAGGCCGCCTCGCAGCCGTTCTGAATATTATCGGAACCAGCAGTAGCAACAACGGTAGAGCAAATACCATCACACCACTCCAGCCAATGCTAGCCAATAGAATGCCCGCACTAAGTGAGCCTAGCGCTTGTAAACCAAAAACCAGAAAATCATTGACCGCCTGCACCTTAAATCGTTCCGAGGCACGGTAGCTTTGGGTCAGCAAGGTAGTACCACCAAGGAATAGGAAATTCCAACCTACGCCGAGGAATACCAGAGTCCCCCAGTAGCTGATGAAGTCGGGCTGGCCCCATCCAATAAATATACAAACTATCATTAGAGCGAATCCTGCCTGGATGATCCGCTTAACACCCAGCCAAGAGATTAAAAACCCACTGAAGAATGAAGGGACATACATGGCAAGGATGTGGCTCTGAATGACTCTGGTTGTTTCTTCCAGAGAGTGAAGATCCATTTCGTGCATGCTCAGAGGCGTTGCGGTCATTATAAGACTCATGACGCTATATCCTACGGCAGCAGATGCTATTGCTAGGATCAGTGTGGGTTGTCTGAAAATTTTCCCTAGAGGTCTCGCCGCGCTAAATTGGTCTTGTTTTTCGAATGTCGTTTTTTTATAGAACGCCAGCAAGATCAGGAACGATACAGTCAGCATTGCTGCCATGCCTAGAAATGAACCGACGTAGTCAGGAAGTCCTTCGATGACACTGAAGCGGCGTGCCACTTCTGGCCCGAGCAGTGCGGCAACGATGCCGGCTAGCATTAAAAATGACAGGCATTTGGGTATTTGTTCGTTTGGCACTGAATCTGCGACAGCGAAACGAAACTGCTGCAGGAAGGCGATGTAATTACCAATCAGGAAAGAAGCGATACAAAACAGCGTAAACGATTGTTGATAGATAGCAAAGGCGGCAAAGAGCGAAGCAAAGATGGCGAGTGCAGTGCCTGCAAGAAAGCCGGCCTTTCTGCCCACTTTTGACATCAGATAAGACGCCGGTATTGTTGCAAAAGCGATGCCGGAAATTTGAATAGCTATGGGTAGAGTTGCCCAATCAATCGAAGGGGCGATCTGCGCCCCGACAATGCCGCCTAGCAATACAAGAATTGGTGCTGCGGTTTGACCAAAGCATTGCGCGAAGGTTAGAACGATAAGGGTTCTGTAATTTCCGAATTTCACTCAGGGGCTCCCGCTCCAGCACAGTTCGACACGAGAGCTTGATACCCGCTGCGTAAGTCTAACCTATTAAGAGGTCGTCTTGTTCTGCGCTGAGAATAAAATCAATTACAGTTGCTGAATTTTTACTTAGGCCTGTTTTATAGCTCGATTGCAGGATGTGCTATTGTTGTTTTTTAGCACTTTGGTGGCCTTCTGCGCGGCCTCTAAATAGCTTGTTCGAACCTGGAGAAATCATGAATAATCCTAACTGCTCGCCTGTTGCTCTTGCCTGGGTAACCCTGTTATCTCTTTTCACCATCTCGTTCGCGGGAGTGGCATCGGCCCAGTCTAGCCCTCCTTCCTCGGCGCCTAGTGATTGGGGACCGATGTCCATCAGTTTGGAGGAATTTGAATATCCGTACTCGGTCGAGTACATGAACTTCAGTGTCTATGGCGAAGAGGTGCGTATCGCCTATATGGACGTAGCTCCAACGGGCCCTGCAAATGGACGCTCTGTAATCCTCCATCATGGAGGTCTGTATTACGGTTGGTATTGGAGTGAGCAAATTAAGGCGTTGGCGCAAGAGGGCTATCGAGTGGTTGTGAAAGACCGCCTCGGTTGGGGCAAGTCCTCAAAGCCAATAATCCCCTATAGCATCAGTTTGTGGGCTTCTAATACGGCGCGCTTGATGGATCATCTGGAGATCGAACAAGCAGCCATAGTGGGTCACTCTATCGGTGGGCAGATGGTCACACGCTTCGCTTTCCTTTATCCGGAGCGGATAACCCATCTCGTTACCGTGAACCAAGTAGGACTGACAGACCGTCGTACTGGAAGAGGATTTAGGCCGTTGACTGGAGAGGTCGATGCGAACCCAGACATGGATGAGGTCTATGCCGGCTTATTGCGCTGGGCAGACGATAACTATAGTACCTGGCAGCCGGAGTTCATCGATCATATGCGCATCCGCTACGGTCAGCGGCTAAGTGGAGACTGGCCCCGTCTAGCCTATGTGAGTCAACTGACTAACCACATGCGTGCTATGGATACGGTAGTGAACGACAGGCAACACATTCAGACGAAGACGTTGATTCTCGGTGGCGTCGATGACTATCCGACTTTTGCGGAAGAGGCGCGACAGGCTGCAGATGCTTTCCCGAACGGGGAAGTCTTTCTCATTCCAGACGTGGGGCACAATCCCCACGAGGAAGTGCCCGATGTAGTGAGCGCGGAATTGATTCGGTTTCTTGATTCTGGGAATTAATACGAAGAGGGCAGAGTAAACATACTGAGCTTCAAATCTGTATGTTTACTCTGATCAAAGTGCTTCTAAGGTTTAGAGTTCTAATCTTCTATCGAAGGATGCACATAACCTGTAGGCAACACCTGGCCCGGGTCAACACGCAAACTCAAGTAGGTAATTTGATCTTGTATGTTCCTAAATCCATGAGGCACGCCGGCAGGTATAACAACTATATCACCCGTCGAAATGGTTTGGGTCTGGCCATTGACGACAGTGCGACTGCCACTAGGGCCGATCAATTCCATAACTGATATATTGCTGGCAGGAAATTCTATGTCACCGCTTATGTCACCTCCAGTCACGAGCGTGCCAGAGCCTGATAATACGTAATAAATCTCAGCAATGGCATGATGCACAATCGCATTTACTACCTCTCCTTCGGTGCGATTACCTTTGCGCTGCAAAATCCCAACACCAACGTTTACATCGTCGCCGATATCAACCACCTTGATTTGCTGATCGATGGTCTCTCCCATGTGTTCGAAGACAGTCATGATGTCCGCGCGCGATACATGAGTTGCCGTCGTAGGTCGCTGTGCGAAAAGATTGGGGGATAGCGCACAAAGTAATGTAGCGCTGAGCATAACCTTGAGTATTTTATTATTCATGTTTTACCTTCCTCGTGTGCTGTCTTTATTATTTAAAACTGGGTCAAAACTAAAATTAGTAGTTACAGACTATCTTACTCGTGATCTTATCGCCACTCGTGAAGCCTCCGCCGTAGCGGGATACTATCACTAGAGACACACTGGGGTTTGATCGATTCGCGAATTGAATCAATGGGTTAAAATTGGCGGATTAAAATGCGCTATAGAGTGCGCCAAGAATGTACAGTTTGTGTGTGTAAAAATAAGGCTGTGAGTTGTTAAGCTCACAACCTTATTTAAACAACGTGCTCGACTAGCCAGCCGTCCCGGCTTCTTCAGCTCCAAAACGTAGATTAAACTGATTCAATGGTAGGTTTCGAACTCGAACGCCGGTCGCATCAAAAACTGCATTAGCCAATGCAGGTGCGATTCCAGGTGTTCCAGGCTCGCCTGCGCCACCTATCGCATGTCCGCTGTTGATTATATGCGTCTCGATTTTCGGTGCTGTATCCATGCGTACTGCTTCATAGTCATGGAAGTTACTTTGCGCAACTGCACCGTTCTCGATTGTTATCTCGCCATGTAGTGCGGCAGTTAGGCCGTAGATAATGGCTGACTCGACTTGAGCAATGATCCCATCGGGTGAGATTGCGAAGCCCGCGTCGATCACGGCGACAACTCGATCCACACTCATGTCCCCATCAATAACTGTTACTTCAACAACTTGAGCAACAAGAGTTCCAAACGATTCTTGGAGAGAGATGCCGCGCCCTCGGCCTTGCGTAAGCGGGCGATCCCACTGCGCCTCATCAGCTGCTTTCTTAAGCACTGCTAAGTGGCGGGGATGGTTGCTAAGCAGAGAAGCGCGATACGCATAAGGGTCTTTGCCTGCAGCAACAGCAACCTCATCGATGAATGACTCAGTGAAAAAACCATGTTGAGAGTGGTCTACGCTACGCCAAGCGCCAAAGGGAACGTGAGTAGGGCTGGCGACATAGCCAATATTTTGTGCAGGAATCGCGTAAGGAATTAGCGGCGCTTCAATCGGTTCGTGTTTATCTACGTAAGTGTTCTCCCATGCAATGGGATTGCCATCGTTGTCCAATGCGGCACGGAAGCGACTTTGAACAGCGGGGCGATAGAAGTCTTGGCGAATATCTTCCTCGCGAGACCAGATGAGCTGTACTGGTCGCCCAGCACGTTCTGCCACAAGCGCTGTTTGAATAGCATAGTCAGCTGTGGCTTTTCGGCCAAAGCCGCCACCCATAAATTGATTATGCAGTGTGACATTTTCTGCATCGATTCCCAGCGCATCGGCGACGGCTTGTCGGAACCCAAGAGGGTTCTGGCAGCCTATCCATATTTCACAGCGCCCATCTTTAACCTCTGCCGTTGCATTCAACGGTTCCATGCACGAATGGGCTAGATAGGGGACGCGATAGTCTGCTGAAATAATGTTGGCGGCGCTACTGAATACATCATCAGCGTCACCGACTAAGGAGTCAGTTCCCCTGTCCTGGGCGGCACTAATATCTGCATCAAACTGAGCAAAAATCTTATCGCTGGATACCGACTGATTGCTGCCGCCGTCCCACTCAATTTCAAGCGCTTTAAGACCTTGTATGGCAGGCCAATAGCCTTCGGCAAGGACGGCAACTGATTCGGCCGATGCAAAAGCTCCAACCATGTCGTTCGATTCCATAGGTGGAAGTTCATAAACATCAATTACGCCACTTATGGCGCGTGCTGCCTCGTCCTTAACCCCGACAAGACTGCCTCCAAAAACGGGCGACCTAGTTATCGTGGCATACAGCATTCCCGGCAGGCGCACATCCAATGCAAATTGTGCCGTGCCATCAACTTTGGCAGGAATGTCAAAGCGCTGCACTTGCTGACCCATGATCTTGAACTGGTCTCGCTGCTTTAACTCGGGAGTATATGACGGCGTCATTGTTGCAGCTGCAGTGGCAAACGCTGCATAAGGCTCATTGCGAGAACTTGCTCTGTGAATGAGGTGGCTTTTCTCGGTTTCGATTTCGCTTTCCGGAACCTGCCATTCTTCCGCTGCTGCTTGCACTAGCAACTGTTTAGTCGCCGCTCCAGCTATTCGCGATCCCAGCTCTCCTGTAAAGCGAATGCTGCCACTTCCACCAGTAATTTGTACATTCAGCACATCGGCGATTTTCATCAATGCGCCATCGACTGATGGAACAACAATGTCCGGGAATTCTGCACCCGGCATTAGGAACCCTTTGCCCACAGCATAATTTGCGTACTCATCAAGCGCTGGTGCTTCTTCAGCACGAACAAGATCCCAGTCGGCATCGAGTTCATCGGCCAGCATTTGCGCTAGTGATGTTTGGATTCCCTGTCCCATTTCGGAATGGGGAATGATGGCGGTGACAACATTGTCAGCGCCGATTTTGACATAGGCGTGAACGAGGGTTTCGCCCTCATCGGCCATCAATTCTTGCAGACCCTGTGCCCGATTACCTGGGCGTATTGAAATTCCCACAACGAGTCCGGTACCTGCGATAACACCTGTGCTTAGAAACGCTCTTCTAGTCCATTTATTCACCGCTCACCTCCTGTGCTGTATCCGTTAGTTCAGAAGTGCTCGCCACCTCATAATAAGCCGCCGAGGTTTTGATGGCCTGTCGAATGCGCCCGTACATGCCGCAGCGACAAATATTGCCGCGCATTGCGCTATCGATAGCGGCATCATCTGGGTTCGGGTTGCTGGCTAAGAGTGCCGCCGCAGACATCAATTGCCCAGACTGACAGTAGCCGCATTGCGGAACCTGGTGTTCAATCCACGCCGCCTGCAGAGGGTGCAGCTCTTCGCTGCTTGGTGCTAGGCCCTCAATTGTTGTTACTTCTTTTCCTTCTACTGCTGAAAAAGGCGTGCTGCATGACCGAATCGGATTGCCATCAACATGTACTGTGCAGGCTCCACACTGTGAAATACCGCAGCCGAATTTGGTCCCGGTAAGAGCCAGTTTCTCTCGGAGAACCCATAAGAGGGGCGTCGAAGGGTCAACGTCGAATTCCTCCCGAGTACCATTTACAATTAATACCGCCATCACTTGCTCCTAAAAAATCAATTACTGGTAAGAAAACCAGAGCACTGCAGTGCTCTCATTGTTGCTCGGCAAGCCAGAATGTCGAATATGGCTTTGGCCTAGGGCATACACTACTTCGGAAAATTCACTATGCTGGATATGCAAAACATACCAGTTTCAATACAAAATGACAAAATCAGTATAAAATGTCAAGTTTAGGCGGATGAATATGTGGTCAAATTGAGCTAATATATTGGACATGAAACGAGTAAAAAATAGTAAGTCACAAAAAGCTGAGAAACGCGAAGCGGTGTTTGGGGTTGCTGCGGATGTTTTTGCGCAATATGGGGTCCGCCGAACAGCCATGAACGACATAGCGCAGGCAGCAGGAATATCCCGGCCTGCTCTTTATCTAATGGTTGAAAACAAGGAAGACCTATTTAGTGGGGTCGTTTCATTTCGGATGAACCAGGGTATAGATAAGGCCATATCTACTTTGTCCGGAAGTGGATCAATAGCAGAGCGAATCACGGCCGCGATACTTGCCTTCGAGAAAATCTTTTATGAGCCAGTCGCTGAGTCTCCACACGGCGCTGAGTTAATGGATATGAGTATTAGCATAGCGGCAGACCTTATGAAGAAAGGGCAAAGTCGGCTTGAAAAAGTCTTGTCGCAAGCACTAGAAGAAGCTATATCGAATGGAGAGGTTGATTTTTCGGACTTGCCTATGAAGCCTTTGGCTTTTGTTGGTCTGCTTATGTCTTCGATTGGTGGGCTAAAGAAGCATGCTACTTCTATGACGGCATTGAGGCGTCAGATTTCAGAGGTGGTGGGAATATTCTTTAAATCAATTGGTGGCGCATCCAAGAAGTGAGTTGCAAGAACTCGCGTGAACGAAGGCGTTAAACAGTCAGCGCTGCCTGATTCCCTAATAAATCGGACATTATTTCCTCTGCGACTCTACTGAATTCGATTATTGAGTTATATTTACTATTCCAAATTACTAAATGCGGAGATTGCTGTAGCGCTTGCAATGGTTGTCCGGCCAACGGGCACTCAGAGCGAAAGCAACGGCAACGTGGGAGTAATTTTATTCGTTAGCTTTAGGGAATGCATGTAGATAAGTGGAGGTGATTCATGGCAAACAGGGAAAATAATAAGAACAAGCCAAACAGGTACTTGCCCAGTGTGAAGCGGCGCGATTTTTTGCGCGGTAGCGCCAGTGGGATGGCCGGTGCTTGGATGTCTACCTGGCCTTGGCAACAACTCGCGGCACAGCAGGCGCTGAATCCAGTTGTAGATGATTGGGACTCGGGGCAGGTGCGACATTTGCTACCCGCGGTCAATGAGTCACAGTTTCTAATCAAGGCGTCCTTCACCAGACCTGTTGCTGAAATGCCGCAGCTCAGGATTCGAAATGGAGCTTCTAGCCGTGTAGTGAATGGCTATCAGAATGATACTGGTGGTGAATTCTGGCAGTTTCAGGCAGCGGAGTTACAGTCCGATACCGAACACCAACTTTCCCTCCAAGATAGTCGTGGCAACCAGCTGTGTGAACCCTGGCCCCTGTCGACATTCCCAGCACCCGAGCAGAATCCAGAACGAGTTCGAGTTTTATTCTATACCTGTGCCGGTGGCCCCGAGGGGGAATACTTCGATATTGGTGATCGGCGCGGTAACTTGCCGATTTCCATTCGTAGACGTTTGCTAAAAAGAGGCTTGTCTTTTTCTCCTCAGGCAGCAATTGCGAACGGTGATCATATCTATTGGGATTTAC
>JAPKAI010000068.1 GCA_028825335.1 Gammaproteobacteria bacterium
CACAAGCTGACCCCGAATCAATTCCGGCCTCAATTTTTAGAGCCTATGACATTCGCGGCATTGCCGATCAACAGCTCACTGCACAAAGTGTAAAACGAATCGGTCAGGCCATAGGCAGTGAAGCTCTCGACCAAAATATTGCCTCACTATTAGTCGGATATGACGGCAGACTCTCAAGCCCTTCTCTGTCTATCGCACTGATCGAAGGTATTCAAAGTAGTGGTTGTAGTGTGGTGAGTATCGGTCTCGTACCAACACCACTTCTCTATTTCGCAACCTTTACGACCGGCTACACTTCCGGCGTTATGCTAACAGCCAGTCATAATCCGGCTAATTACAATGGCTTGAAGATTGTATTCAACCAAACCAGTCTAGCCGACGATCAGATTCAGACAATTCGAACACGAATTGAAAACGATCAGTTGAGAACGGGCAGTGGCGGATTCACAGAGCTCGAAGTCGATCGTAGTTACATAGATGAAGTCTGCAGCCGCATTCAGTTGAGCAAGCCGCTAAAGGTCGTAATCGACTGTGGTAATGCGGTACCCGGCAAGATCGCTCCCACATTGTTTCGAGAACTTGGCTGCGATGTACGTCTAATTTTCTGCGAGATCGATGGTAGCTTTCCAAACCATCATCCCGACCCAACAGTGCCTGAAAACCTAGTCGCACTCGTCTCCACCGTGCTGGAGGAAAATGCAGATATTGGAATCGCGCTGGATGGCGATGGAGACCGAGTAGGCCTCATAACGAATCGTGGTAAGTTCGTGGATGCCGACCGCATATTGATGCTACTCGTGCAATCTATCTTGCCAAATTACCCGGGCCGAGCTGTCGTATTCGATGTGAAGTGCAGCAGCAAACTAGGCGCCTTAGTTGAAAAATTTGGCGGAGCTCCAGTAATGCACCGTAGCGGTCACTCCTTCATGAAACAGAAAATGCAGGAGACCGATGCTATACTTGGAGGTGAGTTCGCCGCACATATCTTTATAAAAGATAATTGGTTTGGATTCGATGATGGTCTTTATGTCGCTGCTAGACTGCTTAAGATAATCAGCGAGTCTGCTACATCGAGTGACGAAGTATTCAATCAGCACATTACAGGATTCAGCACATCAGAAATAAAAGTCGAGGTTCCAGAAGAACGTAAATTCTTGCTGATGAATCGCTTGCTCGAGTTGGCCAGTTTCCCGGCAGCGAAACTGATTACTCTCGACGGGCTTCGTGTGGAATATGCCGACGGTTGGGGCCTAATACGCGCTTCAAATACCAGCCCTGCCCTGCTACTTCGATTCGAGGCAGACACCCGGATAAGAATGCTTGAAATCCAAGAGAAGTTTAAGGCGCTAATCCTTAGCGCAGATAAGAATTTAGAAATAAGCTTTTAGGGCGCTATAAAGAACTAACAGTTGAAGCTTGAGTGAAGAATGCAAACACTGTCTTCGAGCTCACCCAATGGAAAGGCATGTCACTATCACTAAGTAATGCAAAAAACATCGCCAAGGTTCTTACCGAGTCGCTGCCCTATATACAGAAATTTACGGGCCGTACAGTGGTAGTAAAGTACGGCGGCAATGCCATGGTCGACGAAGCGCTAAAGCAGAGTTTTGCGCGGGATATAGTGTTGATGAAACTTGTTGGAATCAACCCGATCGTCGTACACGGCGGCGGCCCTCAGATTGGGAGGCTCCTAGAGAGACTCAATATCGAGTCTAGCTTCGTCGATGGGCTCCGTGTTACCGATAGCCAGACCATGGATGTGGTTGAGATGGTATTGGGCGGCCTCGTGAATAAGGAAATCGTTTCATTGCTGAACAAGAATCAAGGCAAGGCAGTAGGCCTCAGCGGCAAAGACGGAAATCTGATTCGTGCAAAGAAGCTAAAGATCAAGCGCAAGGGCTCGAAGCTTGCTGATGAGGCCATGGACATAGGCCAGGTTGGCGAGGTGGTTAGCATAAATACAGAGATCCTCGATGTGATGAAGGATAGCGATTTTATTCCTGTGATCGCGCCCATTGGTGCCAGCAGCGATGGATCTAGTTACAATATTAATGCCGATTCAGTGGCCGGAGAGATCGCTAGCGTCCTCGGCGCAGAGAAGTTAATCCTGCTTACTAACATAGCCGGCGTTCAAGATAAGAAGGGAAATGTGCTAACCGGCCTTAGCATTAAGCAAGTTGATACGCTTATTGCCGATAAAACAATAACCGGAGGGATGCTGCCCAAGGTCGAGTGCGCACTGAACGCTGTTAAGAAAGGCGTTACCAGCGCCACAATTGTCGACGGAAGAATAGAGCATGCGGTACTCCTAGAGATTTTTACAGACGAAGGGGTCGGTACATTGATATCCAAGAGCGGTTTGGATAAGAACTAGCCAAGCGAATTAAGAAGACATGGACAAAGCCAACAAGATTTCTCGAAAAGATCAGATCCTGCAAGCGCTCGCGCGCATGCTGGAAGCGGCACCGGGCCAGCGAATTACGACCGCCGCCCTCGCCAGAGAGGTCGGCGTCTCTGAGGCCGCCCTGTACAGACACTTTCCGAGCAAAGCGCGAATGTTCGAAGGACTAATCAAGTTCATCGAGGACACCCTATTTGCGCGAATCACCAGAATAATCAATGAGGAAGATAGCGCAGAAATTCGCTGTCATAATATCCTCCTCTTACTACTCACATTCTGCGACAAGAATCCCGGAATGACGCGCCTACTGACCGGAGACGCTCTCGCAGGAGAAACAGAAAGGCTGCGTGAACGCATCGCCCAATTCTTTAGTCGGTTGGAAGCCCAGCTTAAGCAGGTGCTGCGCGAGGCTCAAATTCGGGAAAACCTGAAAACGACTATCTCTCCAACCGTTCTCGCGAATCTGTTACTCGCATCAGTTGAAGGTAGGTTGGCACAGTTTGTTCGCAGCGAATTCAAAGTCTCGCCTCTGGACAATTGGGACTCTCAGTGGGTCTTTCTAAGCAAAAATTTGTTAGAACCTTATTCGGCCACAGCCGAAACCGGGGCTACTGTCTAGTTGTTGTTCAAACTCGCTAGGCAGATATTCCATATTCTTCGCGATAGGCCACGACCGCATCAAGATAAGGCTGCAGTTGCTCGTTCTCAGATGCCATCAAATAGTCTACGATGTCCTGTAAGCTAATTATGCTAACAACCTTTATCTGGTAAATCTGCTCTATCTCTTGAATTGCCGATAAGTTGCCTGTTCCTTTTTCCTGTCGGTCCATAGCGACGGCGATGCCATTTAGATGAGCGCCGTTGCTTCTGATAATCTCTGCCGCTTCTCTTACCGCCGTGCCCGCCGTAATAACATCATCGACAATTAGCACATCGCCGCTTAGCTGCGCACCGACTATAGAACCGCCCTCCCCGTGCGCCTTCGCTTCCTTGCGATTGAAACAGTATGGCTTGTTGACGTTATGCTTATTGGCCAATGCCATGGAAGTCGCTGTGGCCAGTGGAATACCTTTGTATGCCGGACCGAATAAAATATCGTACTCAATTTTTGCATCGATGATCGCGTCGGCGTAACACCTGGCTAGAAAGAATAACTTTTCGCCAGTATTGAAAAGCCCCGCATTGAAAAAATAGGGACTTACCCGCCCGCTCTTTAGAGTAAATTCTCCGAAGCGCAGAATCTCATTCTCTATCACGAAATTTAGAAAGTTTTTCTGAAATTCTTGCATCAATGCTCCATTTCGCCGGATCATGTTCTCAATAGCTTGTAAGGAATAAACTAAGCTTCTAGATTATGAAAGCGCTTGTTTCTGCTTCGCTACCAATTCTTCTATACCGCTTTTGCCGAGCGCAAGCATCTCCAACAATTGGTCATGACTAAAATCGCCATCTTCACCCGTGCCCTGCACTTCTATGAATCCACCCGATTCGGTCATGACGATATTCATGTCGGTCTCCGCATTGGAGTCCTCGTCATAGTCAAGATCAAGCACGGCATGCCCCTTGAATATCCCAACTGACACGGATGCGATTAGCTGCTTCGCTGGATTTGTGCTTACTATTTTATTCGCGATCATATGATTGATCGCATCCATCATCGCGACACAGCCGCCCGTAATCGATGCCGTTCTCGTTCCACCATCGGCCTGTATTACGTCGCAGTCGATCTTGATTGTGTGCTCGCCCAGCTGGGTCAGGTCTATAGCTGCCCGCAGGGAGCGCCCGATTAGTCGCTGAATCTCGAGGCTACGGCCAGACTGCTTTCCTCTTGCTGCCTCTCTATCCATGCGAGTGTTCGTAGAGCGAGGCAACATGCCGTATTCGGCCGTTATCCAGCCCTTGCCAGTGCCCTTCAAAAAGCGGGGGACCGATTTTTCGACGCTCGCATTACATAGCACCTTAGTATCACCGAATTCGACCAATACAGAGCCTTCCGCATGTTTCGTGTAGTTCCTGCTGATGGTGATATCGCGCAATTGATTTGCGCTTCGTTCGCTTGGCCTTATAAGTTCAGTCATAATTTTCCTGTGGGTAGATGTCTGCAAGCGCATGACTTGCCGCAAGCAAATTATCCTAGATATTGATTGTTATAGCGAGTCGCAAGTCACGCACTTGTGTGGCCATAAATTGGTATCAAAGACTAATGAGAGAATTGAGTCAAAACATGCCAACAAAGTAGACTGTGATTACAGCGCGATTAGGTTAAAATATTGCCATTCGGTTTCGCCTTAATATTCGGATAATAGACTATGACATCAAGTATGACTGCCTTCTCTAGGCAGCAGCAAGAACAGGAATGGGGTTCGCTTACTTGGGAAATTCGATCTGTGAACCACCGCTATCTGGAAACCAGTGTGCGCCTGCCGGAATCGTTTCGAGCGTTGGAAAATGCCGTGCGCGAGGCGGTACGTAAACGACTCACCCGCGGCAAGGTGGAATGCGCGCTGCGCTTTCAGTCTGAGGCAAAAATTTCTTCTGATCTGCACCTGAATACAAAGCTAATTCAACAGCTGGTTCAAGCAAACATCGAGATAGAACAAATTACAGGCACATCGATAAGTCTGAACAATATGGAAGTGCTGCGCTGGCCCGGCGTCATAGAGGAACAAGATTTCGATAAAACATCAATCGAGAAACAAGCACTTAGTTTATTCAGCGCTGCACTAGATGACTTAGTGGCGACTAGAGCGCGCGAAGGTGCAGAGCTGCAGGGCTTTATACAGCAGCGTATCGATTCCGTACGCAAGATCGTAGTTAGCATTCGCAATAAGATGCCGGAAATTCTAGCGAGACAAAAACAGAACATTCTCGATCGATTGGCAGATCTAAAGGCAGAGCTTGAGCCCACGCGCCTGGAACAGGAAGTGTCTCTGCTCACTCAGAAGGCCGATGTAGAGGAAGAGCTGGATAGACTAGACTCTCATCTGAACGAAGTAGAACGTGCGTTGGGTGCGAAGGGCCAAAAGGGACGGCGCCTCGATTTCCTCATGCAAGAGCTGAATCGCGAGGCCAATACACTTTCCTCAAAGTCTATCGTCGTCGAAACTTCGCTGAACGCGGTGGAATTGAAGGTGTTGATCGAACAGATGCGCGAACAAATTCAGAATGTCGAATAACAATGACAGAACTAAACCTAGTTTCGGAGATCAAGCTGCATGTCTAGAGGCACACTATTCATAGTGACGGCACCTTCTGGTGCGGGCAAAACCAGCCTGGTTCAGGCATTAATCGAGCGCGAGCAGCAGCTGCGTGTGTCCGTATCTCACACCACCCGGGCCAAGCGCCCCGGTGAAGAAGATGGCGTGAACTACCATTTTGTCGATGAAGCCGCATTCACGGAGATGCTACGCACGGGCAGTTTTTTTGAGAGCGCTCAGGTCTACGGTAATCACTATGGCACCTCGCAATTATGGGTAAATGAGCAGCTAGAAGCCGGCCTCGACGTAATTCTTGAGATCGATTGGCAGGGCGCGGTTCAAGTTCGTAACCTCGATCCGAAAGCCTGCTCCATTTTTATCCTGCCGCCTTCTCTGAAAACTCTAAAGATTCGCCTTCTCAATAGAGCTCAAGACGATGCCGAGACCATCGAGAAGCGCATGAGCGAAGCGGTTGCGGAGATTTCCCACGTCGCAGAGGCCAACTTTGTTGTCATTAACGACGACTTCGACACGGCGCTGGAAGACCTCTGCGCTATCATCAGATCATGCAGACTCACTATGAAATATCAGGAAACCAATCAGGCAGCCCTCTTCGCTAGCCTCGCTGTAGGCTAGTAGTCCTGAGTAACTAAGTACCCTGCTTTCAAGAATTGTATGCATTCTGCGTCAGAATTCAGTAAAATCCCCGGTCCTCGTTAAATATGCTTCTCGGAGCTGCGGTGGCATTGCCCGATACGGCTCGTATTTGGCGCTGCGCCACTCGTAAACATTTAGATCATTAAGGGTTTGGTATGGCTAGAATCACTGTAGAAGATTGTTTGGAAAACGTTGATAACCGCTTTGAACTGGTCATGGTATCCAGCAAACGCTCGCGTCAGATTCAAACTGGCGGCAAAGACCCGTTGGTTTCCCTCGATAATGACAAGCCTACCGTACTAGCACTCAGAGAAATTGCTGAAGGCCTAATCGATGCCAGCATCCTTATAGCCAAGCCACCTAGCGTAGAGCTGGAAGAATTGGCTGACGAAGCAGCTGAAGCTGTAGAGAAAGTCGCAGAAGCCGCAGAGGCCGCAGCAGCAGAGGCTGTCGAAGCCGTTGCTTCTGAAGAAGCCACCGAAGAGCCGGCCAAAACACAAGATAAAGAACCCCCCGCCGCATAAGCCTAAGAGCTGTTCTAATAACTAAGGAGTCGAGTCTTGCAGGTCCCAGCACTAGACACAATCGACTCTTTAGCCTCGGATCTCACCAGTTATCTCGGTAAGGACCAGGTCAACAGCGTACGTCGCGCCTATTACTATGCGGAACAAGCCCACGAAGGCCAGTTCCGTCGTAGTGGTGATCCCTATGTCACTCATCCCCTGGCAGTAGCCGGCATTCTCAGCGAAATGCACATGGACCATCAGAGCTTGATGGCCGCTATGCTGCACGACGTAATCGAAGACACCGGCATTACCAAGACCGCAATCAAGTCGCAGTTTGGCAACTCCGTTGCTGACCTAGTAGATGGTGTAAGCAAACTCAACAAGATCAAATTTAGTAGCCGCGCGGAAGCCCAAGCAGAGAACTTTCAGAAGATGGCGATGGCCATGGCGAAGGATCTGCGCGTGATTCTGGTTAAGATCGCGGATCGCCTTCACAATATGCGCACGCTGGATGTACTTGCTCCAGACAAGCGCCGACGCATCGCACGCGAAACTCTAGATATCTACGCCCCCATCGCCAATCGGCTGGGGATGAACATCGTTCGAATCGAATTCGAGGAGCTAGGCTTCGCTGCGCTCTATCCGATGCGTGCACGCAGGATTTCTGCTGCTGTGAAAAGCGTACGCGGCAACAGAAAAGAAATTCTTTCCAAGATTGAGACTTCGATTGCCGCCTGCCTCGAGCGCGAAGGCCTGCCCGGTCGCTGCGCCGGACGCGAGAAACATCTCTATAGCATCTATGAGAAGATGCGCAGCAAGCGCAAGTCCTTCTCGGAAATCATGGATGTATACGCGTTTCGCATCGTCGTCGATCGCGTGGATGCCTGTTACCGCGTTCTAGGAGCTGTGCACAGCTTGTACAAGCCCGTTCCCGGACGCTTCAAGGACTATATAGCGATCCCTAAAGCAAACGGTTATCAATCTCTTCACACTACTCTGTTCGGTATGCACGGCGTACCCATCGAGATTCAAATACGCACCGAAGAGATGGAAGGGATGGCGAACAACGGCATCGCCGCACATTGGCTCTATAAGTCGAGCGAGGACCTGCCTAGCAATCCACACATTCGCGCTCGTGAGTGGGTGAATGGCTTGCTGGACATGCAGAAAAACGCCGGTAACTCATTAGAGTTTATTGAGAACGTAAAGATCGATCTCTTCCCCGATGAAATTTACCTTTTCACACCAAAAGGAACAATTTTCGAATTGCCAGCCGGTTCTACAGCGGTCGATTTCGCCTATGCAATCCATACCGATGTCGGTAACTCTTGTGTCGCCTGCCGAATTAGTCGTCGCCTCGCTCCATTAAGTGAACCACTGGAGAGTGGTCAAACCGTTGAGATCATTACCGCGCCAGGCACACAGCCCAACCCAGCGTGGCTGAGTTTCGTTATTACCGGTAAGGCACGCAGCAATATTCGTCACTACCTGAAGAATCAGAAACACTCCGAGTCGGTCGCTCTCGGACGGCGTCTACTGAATAAAACATTGGCTGGCTTCGGTGATCAGTTGGACGGCATCGCGCAGGAAAATATCGATGCCATCTTGCAGCAAACTAAACTCAAGTCCATGGATCATTTGTTAGAAGAAATTGGCTTGGGCAATCGTATGTCCTACATGGTTGCACAACGACTGGCCTCAAAGAGCAATATTTCTGCCGACGACGCACAGAGAGAATCGGATAAGCTGGGTTCGCTCGATATTCGTGGCTCCGAAGGCATGGTCATGAATTATGCCAAGTGCTGCCATCCCATTCCCGGCGACCCGATAATTGGCCATATCAGTTCTGGCCGCGGCATGGTAATTCACACAGATGATTGTAATAACATCGCCGACGTTCGAGACAACCCAGAGAAATGCGTATCGGTACGCTGGGATTCCGGTGTTCAAGGCGAGTTCTCTGTTGAGCTGCGCGTCGAGTTAGAAAACGAGCGCGGTATTATCGCAACACTGGCGACTACGATTACGGGAACTGAAGCCAACATCGAAAAAATTTCCACCGTTGAGAGAGATGCTCGCTTCAGCATCGTAAACCTTTCACTCAATGTTCATAACCGAGTTCACTTGGCGCGCGTCATGAAACGCGTGCGACACATCAAGGCAGTCGCAAAAGTAACTCGAGTGAAGAGTCGCAAGATACGCAAGACGATCAAGAATATTATCGGCAGCAACTAGATATAAACCGGAAAATTACCATGACTACACTAGAACAAGTTCATTCCAATGCAGCGCCCGCAGCAATCGGCCCCTACTCTGCGGCTATTAAAGCCGGCTCTCTGGTTTTCCTCTCGGGACAGATTCCACTAGATCCCGAAACCATGGAGATCGTCTCCGATGATATAGCAGCGCAGACCCATCAGGTTTTTAAGAACCTGACCGCGGTCGCTGAAGCTGCCGGCGGCAGTTTGAGCAATGCCGCGAAGCTGACCATCTATCTTACCAACCTTGGTGACTTTGCTGTGGTGAATGAGATCATGGCTGGGTATTTCTCAGAGCCCTATCCAGCACGCGCTACGATACAAGTCAGCGCCCTACCTAAAGGGTCTAAGATTGAGATCGACGCCGTTCTGGCACTGTAGATTTCATTACAGCGCCTATTACTAAGCGCTGAGACTTCCTTGTCTTCGCGCGTTCGTGGCACTACTGTATAAAAACACATATACTTTGTTGGTTTTTGCCGGAATGGGTTAGCTTAATCCGCTCTGTGCGCTATCGCTCTCTCAATCGAGAGTAGAGGGCTCACTGCTAAATCGGACACTACACACTGTGAATGCTGCCAGCCAACTACTAGAAACGATCCCCGTCACCCACTTGAAAGGCGTAGGTGCCGCGCTTGAGGCAAAACTAAACTCTATTGGCATCCATAACCTGCAAGACCTGCTTTTCCATCTACCTTTTCGCTATGAAGACAGGTCGCGAATCGCATCCATCGGATCGATCAGTGCGGGCGAAACCGTTCAGATACAAGGCGAGGTCGTAAGTACCGATATACAGTTCGGGCGCCGCCGAAGCCTACGTTCTGTAGTTAAAGACAATAGCGGCTTCATCACCCTTCGCTTCTTTCATTTTAGTAACGCACAGAAGAGTTCTCTCGCGGTCGGCAGCCAGGTCCGCTGCTACGGCGAGGTACGCCGCGGTAGATCTGGGCTTGAGCTATTCCATCCCGAGTATCGAGTCGTGCACGAGAACGAAGACATAATCAATGAGGACTGCCTAACCTCTATCTACCCGACAACCGAAGGGCTTGGACAGACTCGACTACGCAGCATCGCAAATCAGGCGCTCGCTTTCTTGCCCGCTAATGCCCATGATGATTCTCTTGTTGGTTCCGCCCTTCAAGAACTATTGCCAGGTGAGTTGATCGAGAAATTCAGTCTTCATTCTCTTGTCGATGCCATAAGACTAATTCATCGACCTCCACTGGAGGCTCCGCTAAGCTGGTTAAGTGAGGGCAAAAACCCGGGGCAACATCGGCTTTCTTTCGAAGAGTTGCTCGCTCACCGCTTGTGTATGCGTCGCTTTAAATCTGATGCGCGACAGCAGAGCGCGCCAAAGTTTGGTGATTCGCCGGTTTTGGTTACAGGCTTCCTCAAGGCACTGCCCTTCACTCTGACTAACGGTCAGCAGCGCGCCTACAAAGAGATCGCCAACGATCTAGCGCGCGCCTGCCCCATGCTTAGACTGCTGCAAGGTGATGTGGGATCAGGCAAAACTGTGGTTGCTGCCCTATCGGCACTACATGCTATTGCCGAAGGGTATCAGGTGGTAATAATGGCGCCTACAGAGTTATTGGCGGAGCAACACTTTGCGAATTTTTGTCAGTGGTTCGAACCGTTAGGTATCAACGTTGGCTGGCTAAGCGGAAAGACAAAAGGAAAAGCACGCATTGCACAACTTACATCAGTGGACAATGGCGACTGCCAACTACTAGTGGGAACTCACGCGCTTTTTCAAGACGAGGTAATCTACGCCAAGCTCGGGCTCATCATAATCGATGAACAACACCGTTTCGGAGTGCACCAACGACTCGCCTTACGTGAGAAGGCAAATCAACGCGCATTGAACCCACACCAACTAGTCATGACCGCGACGCCGATTCCTAGAACACTCGCTATGAGTGCTTATGCCGATCTCGATAACTCGGTAATCGATGAGCTTCCTCCTGGCCGAATACCTGTAAACACCGCAATCATTTCCAACGATCGGCGAGACCAAGTTATGCAACGCATCGAGAGCGCCTGCATCGGTAATAGCCAGGCCTATTGGGTCTGCACTTTGATCGAGGAGAGCGAGGCGCTGCAATGTCAGGCGGCGGAAGTGACGGCCGAGCAACTCACCCTGCAGCTACCCGATATAAAGGTTGGGCTAATTCATGGCCGCATGAAGCCACAAGAGAAAGTGGAGATCATGCGGCGTTTTAAGCAAGGAGATCTGCAGTTGCTGGTAGCAACTACCGTTATCGAAGTTGGTGTCGATGTGCCCAATGCCAACCTGATGGTAATAGAAAATCCTGAACGCCTTGGCCTCGCGCAGCTGCACCAACTACGCGGCCGTGTCGGTAGGGGATCGACCCGTAGTCACTGTATCCTCTTGTATCAGACACCGCTGTCTAAGGCAGGCAAGCAACGCCTATCGGTAATGCGCGAGAGTACTGATGGATTCTACATCGCTGAGAAGGATCTCGAGCTGCGCGGACCCGGCCAGGTCCTAGGCACCCAACAGACCGGATTAATGAGCTTTAAGGTGGCTGACATCAGCCGCGATGCCGACCTCTTAGATCAGGTAAAAGAAGCCTCAGAGCTGGTTCTGGAAAAATATCCTGAAATCATAGACCCATTGATTCAGCGTTGGTTGGGAGACAACGTCCACTACGCCAATGTCTAGTCAGTCGATTGCTATTCTTGTCTATAAGATCATTTACCACTCTCGCCTAAACTAATTTTTACTCTCACCCTAAAGTCTTTTATGCTAGCGGCTCCAATCAGGAGCCTCTTATCAAATCTATGTTCAGTCGGGCTACTAGGAAAGTATTTTGCTGCGAGCAACCTCGTCTGTAAGCCCCTTCGGGCACGGCCTGGAACGCATGCTGCTAAGTTGTCGCGCAGAGTGGCCATAGACTTGATAAGATGCTCCTTACGCTGTAACCAAGTATTAACTCCTCATGGAATTTGTAACGAAAATTCGCGCAAGAATAATTTCACAGTTTCGGTCTCGATTTCCGGAGCTCTATACCAAGCTGCCTGCATTCGCGGAATTAACTCGCACTAATAAGCCTATCGGTATTTATCTGCTGCTTTGGCCAACAATCTCTGCGCTATGGATCGCCGAAGAGGGCTTCCCTCGATTCTCACTGTTGTTTATCTTTGTCTTAGGCACGGCACTCATGCGCTCGGCTGGCTGCTGTATAAATGATTTTGCCGATCATAAGATCGATGAAAAAGTCGCACGGACGCAGCGACGGCCGCTAGCCGTGGGATCACTTACAAGAAAGGATGCTTTCCTTTGTTTCGTAGTGCTATCTCTAATTAGTTTCTCTTTAGTGCTAATGACAAATGAAAGAACCATCATTCTCTCCTTTGCCGCCATAGCTTTGGTCGCGGTATACCCGTTCATGAAACGATTCACGCACTTGCCTCAGTTAGTATTGGGGATCGCTTTCTCTTGGGGAATACTGATGGCTTTCTCTGCAGCAACCGGGGATGTTCCACAGGCTGCCTATCTCTTATTCGTAGCAAACTGTTTGTGGACTGTAGCCTATGATACACAGTATTCGATGGTAGATAGGGAGTTCGATATAGAAATAGGGGTCAAGTCTACCGCAATACTATTTGGTGATGCCGACAAGGTCATCATCGGTAGTCTGCAGGTCATGTTTATTCTAGCGATGATTCTCGCTGGCAGGCAGTTCGAGCTTGGAGCGTTCTACTATCTCTCTCTCGTCATAGCGAGCGGGCTCCTTGCCTACCAGCAATATCTCATCAAGGATCGATTACCAGGGCCCTGCTTCGAGTCGTTTCTGAATAACAATTGGGTGGGTACGGTGATCTTTATCGGCGTGCTACTGAGCTTCATCTAACCTTATTTGATGGACCAACTTCGACTAAGTTGCAAAGGTATATGCAACCATTGCCCATTAAGGGCAAGGCGAGTACGCCAAAAAAAGCAAGGGAAATAACACTATCCCCAGGCTTTTGGCGTACGACATACTGAAAAGTCATGGACGACTTTTCAGTATCCGCTAAATAGCTGAAGTCAACCCATCGCATCTAACTAGTAATTAAACGAACGCCTGTATGCCAGTCTGTGATCTACCTAGAATTAGTGCGTGAATGTCCTGAGTTCCTTCATAGGTATTCACTACTTCCAGATTCTGACAATGGCGCATCACCGGGAATTCATCCGAAATACCATTGCCTCCCAACATATCCCTTGCCTCGCGAGCGGCATCCAATGCCTTCAAGCAAGAGTTACGCTTTAGCAGAGAAATAAGTGGTGGCGCCAACTTGCCCTCATCTCGCAGACGGCAGGCTTGCAAGCAACCCTGTAGGCCCAAAGAGATATCTGTTTGCATGATAGCCAGCTTCTTCTGTATCAGCTGATTCGCCGCAAGCGGTCGACCGAACTGTTTTCTATCCATCGTGTATTGCAGCGCCGTATGCCAGCAAGTTTCTGCTGCACCTAGAGCTCCCCAGGCAATCCCAAGCCGGGCAGAATTCAGACAGCTAAACGGACCCGCTAAACCCTTCGCATGAGGTAACTTGTTCTCCTCTGGCACGAATACTTCGTCCATCACGATCTCGCCTGTTATCGACGCACGCAAGGCTAGTTTTCCTTCAATCTTAGGAGCACTTAGCCCCTTCATCCCTTTATCGAGAATGAATCCGCAGATCGTACCAGTATCGTCTTTCGCCCAAACGATAAAGACATCGGCGATCGGCGAGTTACTGATCCAGTTCTTCGCGCCAGTCAGGGAGTACCCGCCTGCAACGGACTTCGCTCTCGTGATCATGCCGCCCGGGTCGGAACCGTGATCAGGCTCGGTAAGACCAAAACAGCCGATATATTCACCCGTTGCCAGCTTCGGCAAGTACCTCTGCTTCTGCTCCTCAGTGCCGAATTTATTGATAGGGTGCATAACCAGGCTAGATTGCACGCTCATCATCGATCGATAGCCAGAATCCACTGCCTCAATCTCGCGCGCCATCAATCCATAACAGACATAGTTCACGCCAGCGCAGCCGTAGCCTTCGATGGTAGAACCAAGCAGGCCTAGCGCGCCCATTTCACGAAATATCTCCGGGTCGGTTTCCTCTTTTTGATAGGCTTCGCGAACGCGGGGCTGCAACTTCTCCTGAGAATATTGCTTCGCCGTGTCTCGAACCAGACGCTCTTCTTCCGATAACTGTCCTTCCATCCCAAATGGATCTGCCCAATTGAATGGCACGTTGTCCGATCTGACAGACATAGTTTTCTCCTAGTTAGCCCAAGCCACCCTACTAAAGGCTAGCTCTTAAATTCACGTGCGCTCGGTTTGCTCAATAAAGACAATAATCAGAGAGGTCGGGCCACTCTAAGCCGGACGCAGGCGCAGTAGTCTATCAAACTTCACGACTTTTCTCTAAGAGAGCTACAACTCGCCTAGATAGCGATAATACTCAGATAAAGGAGAGAATCTCGACAACATTTTGATAGAATAATGCGCCATGGATGTATCCCACATATTAGATTCGCTCAACGATGAGCAAAGAAACGCAGTTGCGAATCCCTCGCAGCACCTGTTAGTACTTGCCGGTGCCGGCAGCGGCAAGACGCGCGTGCTTGTGCACAGGATCGCTTGGCTGTTGGAAGCCGAGCAGGCATCCCCCTATTCTATTCTCGCCGTGACCTTTACCAATAAATCCGCACGAGAAATGCGTGGCCGCATAGAAACGCTGATGGCGAATTCCTTCGCAGGCATGTGGGTTGGCACCTTTCACGGCCTTGCCCATCGGCTGTTACGCACCCATTGGAAGGAGGCCGGCCTAGTCCAAGACTTCCAGATCCTCGATGGCGACGATCAGCTACGTTTGGTCAAGCGTATCAATCGTTCATTGAAGATAGATGAGGACAAATGGCCTGCGAAACAGTGCCAGTGGTATATCAATTCACAGAAGGATGAGGG
>JAPKAI010000158.1 GCA_028825335.1 Gammaproteobacteria bacterium
CGCAGCCGATATAAGCGCATCTTATAGCCAATCTTTATTAAACGCAAATGAGAATTATTACTATTTAGCTATAAACACAAAAAACTGCGGACAGCTGCTTAAAAAGCGCTTATATGAAGTGGCCTGAGCGGCATGGGGCAGGAATCTTGATTCAGGAAAGCGCGCTTTTGGCACAAAGCATGATATTGCGAGGGAAAATAAATTGCCTGCTTTCAGACGGATTGAAACCTGGCCCGACATCTCGTGTCAGACCAAATCACAGTCCATACAATTAAGTATAGATGCCAAAGTTCTACTCGACCGGCGGCTCTACCTTCGACACAACCTCAATGCGATCTACATTCTGGAATCCGCGCGGTAGTTTGTTTCCGCGTCGTCCCCGCTCGCCTTGATAATGTTGAAGGTCTGTAGGCTTAAGATTGTGGTGCCGTTTACCTGCATGAACAGTTAGGGTGTCGTCTGCAGTTAAGACTGTTAGTGCAACTACGAATTCTATCCGCTCTGCGACACGCGCCGTGGGAATGCTAATGATTTTGTTGCCTTTACCTTTGGCCAAGCGCGGCAGTTCTGCGATTGGGAACATCAGCATGCGACCTTCGTTGGTAATAGCAACGATCAGATCTTTCTCGTAGTCATTAACCATTCGCGGCGCTAATACTTTTCCACCCTTTGGTGCTCTTAGGACGGCCTTACCCGACTTGTTCTTGCTAATCAGGTCGCCTACCTTACCAACGAATCCGTATCCAGCATCACTCGCGAGCAAGACGTCTTTATCATCCTCTCCTATTACCACACCTTCGAATGTGGCGCCAGAAGGTGGGCTTACCTTTCCTGAGACTGGCTCACCTTGGCCTCGTGCGGAGGGCAGGCTGTGTGCCGGCAAGGAATAGGCGCGGCCGGTAGAATCCATGAATATTGCGAGTTGATTGCTCTTACCTCGCGCTGCGATCTTAAAGGAGTCGCCAGACTTATACTGAAGCGATATAGGGTCAACCTCGTGACCTTTCGCAGCACGCACCCAGCCTCTATCGGACAATACTATCGTGACCGGCTCGGTAGAGATCAATTCGGTCTGAGCGAATGCCTTCGCCTCCTCTCGTTGGACAAGAGGTGTACGGCGCTCGTCGCCATATTTCTCGGCATCAGCTTTTATCTCACCCTTGATGAATGTCTTTAGTCGGGCGGCGGAACTAAGTAATTGCTCCAGGCTCTTTCTCTGGGCGGCTAGTTCTTTCTGCTCTGCGACTATCTTGATCTCTTCAAGCTTCGCCAGTTGGCGCAATTTCAGCTCTAGGATCGCTTCTGCCTGACGATCAGAAATTTTGAATCTCTTAATGAGTGCCGGCTTCGGCTTATCTTCCTTGCGGACGATCCTGATAACTTCATCGATATTCAGGAATGCAACGAGCAGACCCTCGAGGATATGCATGCGATCAACAATCTTATCTAAACGAAACTGTAGACGACGACGCACAGTTTCGGTACGGAACTGCAGCCATTCTTTGAGCAGGCTGAGGATGTCTTTAACTTGCGGCCGCTTGTCGATTCCAATCATATTGAAATTTACGCGGTAGTTCTTCTCTAGATCAGTCGTCGAATAGAGGTGCGACATGATCGCATCGAGATCTACACGATTCGATTTCGGCACGACGATTATGCGAGTGGGATTCTCGTGGTCCGACTCATCGCGCAGGTCAACCACCATTGGTAGCTTCTTTTTTTGCATCTGCGAGGCGATCTGCTCCAGTACCTTTGCGCCGGAAACCTGAAAGGGCAGCGCGTTGATAAGAATCTCGCCGTTCTCTTTGACATAGGTCGCGCGCGCCTTCAGTGAACCACGGCCAGTCGTGTACAGCTCTTCAATATCATTCTTTGGGGTTATCAACTCGGCTTCAGATGGATAGTCCGGCCCCTTGATGATCTTGCAGATGTCTTTGATCGTCGCCTTAGGCTTATCTAAAAGATGAATACAGGCTGCCGCTACTTCTCTTAGATTGTGCGGAGGAATGTCGGTAGCCATACCAACGGCTATACCACTGCCCCCATTCAGCAAGACATTCGGCAATCGTGCCGGAAGAATCTCAGGCTCTTCTAAGGTACCGTCGAAATTCGCCTTCCAATCGACCGTGCCCTGAGCAAGCTCGCCGAGAAGTACATCCGCATAGGCCTGCAATCTAGATTCCGTATAACGCATTGCAGCAAATGATTTAGGATCGTCTTGTGAACCCCAGTTACCTTGACCGTCTACCAGTGGATAACGGTAGGTGAAAGGCTGCGACATAAGTACCATCGCTTCATAGCAGGCCGAGTCTCCATGGGGGTGAAATTTACCGATCACGTCGCCAATGGTTCGCGCCGATTTTTTAAACTTTGCACTCGCCTTCAGTCCCAGCTCGGACATGGCGTAGACGATTCGACGCTGTACCGGCTTCAAACCATCGCCTATGTTAGGCAGGGCGCGGTCGTTAATTACGTACATCGAATAGTTCAAATAGGCATGCTGCGTATATGTCTTTAACGCAATCTGTTCGACGCCATCTTCACTAATTGTGATTTCTTCGTTCATTGAATTCTCGGTTTCTGTTCTCTAATAACTAATCTAATTCGACACTACGATAGTTGACCGTTGTGGCCATTTACTCGGCATAGTCCGCGTTACTGCCACTAGCTTCGAGCCAGGCTTTTCTATCTGCCGATCGATTCTTGGCAAGTAGCAGATCCATCATCTGAAAGGTGCTGCTTTTCTTGTTCGCCGTTGGGTCTTCTTCTAGGGTCAATTGCACGAGGCGCCTGGTATCCCTTGCCATCGTGGTCTCACGCAGCTGTAACGGATTCATCTCGCCCAGTCCTTTGAAACGCTGCACGTTTACCTTGCCCGGCTTCTTCTCTGCAGTAATGCGATCGAGGATGCCATTCTTCTCATCTTCATCCAGCGCATAGAAGACTTCCTTCCCAACATCGATACGAAAAAGTGGTGGCATTGAGACATAGATAAATCCACCCGCCACTAAGGGTCGGAAGTGTTTAACGAATAGAGCACACAACAAAGTGGCAATGTGCAAACCGTCAGAGTCCGCATCGGCGAGAATGCAGATCTTGCCATAGCGTACTCCATCGATATTGCTAGTACCCGGATCAACACCCATCGCGACCGCTACGTCGTGCACAGTCTGCGAAGCGAGGATCTCACTCGAGTCTACCTCCCAGGTATTGAGGATCTTTCCTCGCAGCGGAAGTATCGCCTGAGTTTCTCGGTCTCGTGCCTGTTTCGCAGA
>JAPKAI010000069.1 GCA_028825335.1 Gammaproteobacteria bacterium
GAGATGGCGCTGGAACGCTCTTTTTGCGCAGGGTTCCGGCTTAGCCCGTGATCTAACGGACGATAGGGATTTTTGGGGAGTTATGTAATATTTTGTGACAGTAAAATGGGAGGGCCATTCCGAGTTGCAGTGGGCGTATATGACCGTAGCCCACTGCAAATCTCAAAGCAAAGAGTTTAGCGTTGGAATAAATAGGAAAACTTCATGAAAATTTGATCCCCATCATTCTTTAGATCGTTGGCTATCACCAATTCTCTTTCGCCTTCCATCTCGACGATGTCGAAATTACTCTGGTTCGTGTTGTAGCCAACGTAGAACGCAGACCATGGGTTGATTACGTAGCGTAGAAGTATATCGAAGTTTAGGTTCTCGTCGTCCACTAACCTTGATGCTGGTCCGGCATCTGTTTCATCGTATTGAGCGATGAAGCGAAGTGACCATTCCTTAGTAAACTGATAGTTCCAGTTGCTGCGAAAAATATCGTTAGTGAAGATGTCTGTGCCGCCAGATTTAGTTTCCAGTTCTGTATGGAAGAAGGTATTGGAGATGCGCAGTCTATCGATTGGGCGCCAAAGCATATCGGCACTGAATCGAGTGGTGTCTGCGATGCTAGGCAATGCTCCTCTGGGAGGCACCAAGTTCAGGGTTGTTCCAGTCCTGAGTTTCGCACTGAACGACAAGGTGTTTAGTGTTGTATTGGTATAGCCGAGGTTGAAATCTTGGTACTCATAGGTTCGGTTCGTCATGATGCCAGAAAAATCTTTCGGCCGGAGCGTTTCCGAATACTCTGTGTAGCTTGCGTTGAAGGCATTCGTATCGAAATTCGCACCGAATCCTGGCCCAAACTGTGAGTAGATTTTTTCGCCACCGATATCATTGATGTAGACACCAAAGAGATTGGCATTCCATCTGTTGAGACTGGAATCTTCTGGATAGAAATTAAAGTTTACACGCTGGTGCAGACCCGAAGAGTCAGAACGGAAGAACCGACTTTGGAAGCCTAGCTCGGTGCGGAAGTCGCTAGTAGTCTCAATAAAATGTGTGTGGTTGCTGAACGAGCGGCCCGCGCGATTCACTTGAATATTGCGCTGGTAGCCAGTTGTTTCCGAGCTGCCATCGAACGCCTCGCTATCGGTGCCCACGAACTGTAGCTGAGTAGTCCAGTTATTGTTTAGCTTAAAGCGGCCATCAATGCTAGCTACTGTGTTGTGACCGTCGGCGAGGTCGCGGTTGGTCAGTAGCACACCGACGCGGTCCTGATCTGAAATATCCATAAATCCACGCAAGATCGCAACGTTAGCTTTCTCGCCTCTTAGTGGGTCGCCATCAGCTCGATTAAGGCCGGGGGCCTCATCGTTGATTAGGATACTACCGAAGCCAAAGTTGCCTGCGCGGCCGGTAAAACGTGCGCCGCCCTCGGGATCGATAATTCTTCTGGTGAATACTAAGTTTGAATCTGTCGCGAAGAAATCGGCGTTTTCTACGAAGAAAGGACGACGTTCAGGAAACTGAACTTCGAATCGTTCGTTCAATGTTACCTGTGGCTGATCCGATTCTACCTGCGAGAAATCTGGATTAAGCGTGATATCGAGTACCATCGAATCGTTGAAAATAAACTTTGCATCCAAGCCTACATCTTGCTCAGAACTCTGATCGAATTTGGGCCCACCTGTGGCGCCGAGGTCTAGTGAATCAACTTCTCTCGCGAAGATGAATGGGATGATCTGCGAGTTATTTCCCGGAGACACATCGCGAATCCCGGTAAGCGTGGCAGTTTGGTTCAGGCGGCCTTCAACGTCTACAGAGTAAGGGGGCCAGTAGGATTCTTCGCCATAGCGAGGGATGTTGCGGCCGAACTGAATGCGCCAATTCTGTTCTGAGCTATCTGGGAATCGCAGGCTGCGCAGCGGAATAGCCATCTTTGCCATATAGCCCTGATCGGTAAGCTGACCGTCGCTTTCCCATACCATTTCTAATGTGGTGTCGAAGCCCCCGCGGCGCGAAGAGCCTTCGGTCCAGCGTGCATCCCATTGAATGCCTAGTGGAGTGGTTCTGAATGAGAAAGCAGCGCGCTGATCGTTGAATGTGTCGAAGGATATCTCGACATGGTCATCACCATCGATGTTTTCTCGTGATGAGAGGTTTGCTCTAATTTGATCTGGATCCGTATCGAAGGCGAGGAATATTACATGCAATTCATCCTGATCGTAGCCGATGTACACCTCGGTGCGTTGTGCTGAGGGCTCGCCGGGCTCAGGTTCGCGTTGTACGAAACTGTCGACCTTCGCCATAGAACGGGCCAATACTGAAGAGGGGGCCATATTCTGGAAGTCGGCGAAGCTCGGCTCACCGTCGATAAGAGGCATGACTAGGCCAGACTCTGCAGCGCTTACTGACTTTGAAAACAACAATGCTACCGCTGTGCACAATAGGCACAAATTCAACCAGGACTTACTCATTGGATCTTCTCTTAAGTGATATTTTGAAGGCGAGAGGATCATACTTGGATTTGCGGGGCTAGGGAACCTCCTGTGACAGTTGGTCACATACGGCTTTGGAGGCTCCCTGAGAGTGTTTTAGAGGGCTTGGCTGCTATCGATGAATCCGTCCTTGTTTGGCATTTCGACCTGCAAGAGTGTCTCCTTATTTAGGACTAGGGAATCCTCAACAATGCCGTTCATGTTTAGTATATAGGCGATCACCTGATATACCTCGGAACTAGTCAGCGATTTCGGTGCATCGGCCGGCATGGCGCGCTGCACATAGTCGAAAAGCGTGCTGGCATGGGGCCAGTAGCTGCCTACCGTGCGGATAGGACGTTCTTCGGATTGCATGTCGCCACCTACTAAGCGCGTATTCGCGTTTGTTCCTTCACCATTCATACCGTGGCAGGCCACGCAGCGTCTCTCGAAGATGGCCTTTCCCTGCATTGCCGTGCCGCTGCCTTGGGGGTAACCACTGCCGTCGGGTTGCGCGATCAGGTCGAAGCCCTGTAATTGGCTCTCATTGATTGCGGTGCCAAGCGATTGAGCTTGGATTACAGCCGATAGGCCTATTGTCAGACTGACTGAAGCCGCTGCGGTAGTTAGAAACTTTTTAAGCGTAAACATTGGCAACATCTCCTGCAGTGTTAACGGCCCAACTCTGAATGCCGTGGAAATGATAGGTGCTGATATTGCCTTTCTCTGTTACGAGGCTGGTGCGTGTTGGCTGCACATTGCCCTGGCTGTCTGTTGCTCGACTCTGTAGAACAGCATCGCCTCCAGACCATTGCCACGGAATTCTGAATCTCGCCAAAGCCTTCTCACTCTGATGGGAATCAATCATCGCGTCGGCCCAAGTGCGGCCGCCATCCGCGCTTACTTCAACTCGGCGAATGCTGCCGCGACCAGACCACGCGATACCTGTTACCTGATAGATGCCTTGTCGTTCTAACTTCATCTGTCCAGAGGGTGCGGTGATGACCGACTTGGTGCCCATAGGAAAGGTAAATTGCTGACTCTTGCGGTCGAGCCGGGTGTCTGTGTATTTGCTGGTTTCATCGCGAAAGTGAGTCGGCTCGCGCGTAAGTTTTATTTGCGTCAACCATTTTACGCTGATGTTGCCTTCACATCCCGGTACGAAAAGACGCATCGGATAGCCCTGGCCAGGCCGCACCGGCTCGCCATTTTGGAACAGTGCGAGCATCACATCATCCATAGCACGATTGAGAGGAATAGAACGACCCATGCTGGCAGCATCTGCGCCTACAGCATTGATCCATCGAGCTTCGGAATCTACTCCTGCCTCATCTAAGAGGGTCGATAGCGGGATACCAGTCCATTCGGCACCGGAAACCAAACCATGCAGACTCTGTGCGCTGCCGTCGGCAGGATTAGGTCCGAACAGAGAGCCGCTGTTACCGGAGCACTCGAGAAAATAAATTTTGCTGACCATCGGATAGCGCAGCAAGTCTTCATAGCTGAACACTAGAGGCTGACGCACCAGGCCATGAATGACCAGTTTGTGTTGAGCCGGATCTATATCGGGAATGCCTGCGTGATGTCGTTCAAAATGTAGGCTATTCGGCGTGATGCTGCCTTGCAATTGATGCAGAGGCGAGCGCGATGCTCCGCCGCCGGGATAGAGAGGATTAGGGTTGCCCGCCATTCTCTGCATGTCGTCAGTAAACCGAGAACGCGAGCCATAGCCGCTAGCGTTGGCGCCAGGCGTTTTAGACCAACCTGGAATTTCCAGATTGAGCCCTGCGTCGGCGCCTAGCAAGGAAGTGGATGCGACAGTGCCCATGCCTGCTAAACCAAGGCCTAGCAAATGGCGTCGGTTGATCAGTCCATTGGCTGCTACTTTTTCTAATTCCTGCTTACTCATAATAAGTGCTCTCTTCTTATTCTTGACGGCATTTCATTTTTAACTACACGGCGACTAGAATCTAGTAACCAAGGTATTGCTTCGCTTCCTGGACCGCAGGGTGGCTGTCATTACTCCATACCGCCAACAGTGATTCGTACATCATGGAAGCTTTGGCCTGCTCGCCCAGATTTTTGTGGCTTCGTGCAGCGCCAAGTAGAGACCAAGGTCGGTTTCTAAGACGTTGCAATGAAGTTCCGAATAGCTCGGCTGCTTCGTCGTGCATGCCCATTTCTAACATCATTTCTGCGGCTAATTCATGCACAGGTTTTAGCGGGGTAGCGGCGCCGTTTGGTGCTCGTTGACCTTCTCTAATAGTCATAGCGTCTTGCATCAGCTCTATAGCCTGCTGCCTTTTAGCTACATCAACCATAGCTTGCTGCATAGATTCCTTGTGGAGAGTTAGAGCAGCAACTTCGTGATGAACTAATTTTAGCCGACCATTATCAGGGCTATCCGCTAGCATTTTTTCCAATTTCGCTACGACTTGATTTGCAAGTGCTAGATCACGAAGGTGAGCGGCGCTTAGGCCCAATGCGAGCAACTCGGTGGCGTCGAGATCTTCAGTGAAAGGTTGCAATTCCCACTGTTTGCTCTCGATAATGTGTCTGGCCTTCATCGTCTTAACAGTGCCTGCTGCGCGCCCGCTGCTGGGAGCGTTGTCGAGAACCATCTGACCCCGTTTGATCCATCTTTCGGACTTCTCAAGGTCACCTAGCTGCAGATCGCCATACTGACCCCAGTCTGAGGAGTGATTCATGTCTCCTGTCGAATCACCATCTTTCCAAAGCTCTAATCCAGCGTTGAAGGCTGAATCATTCCAAACAGAGACTTCATTCCACATGCCGTGTTGAATAAAAATATGTGTGGGCATATGACGAGCATGGGACACAGCAGGCGCAATATCGGCATAGGCCGTCGCCGCTTCCAGCGCAATTGGCGCATGGATTGGATCATCGAAGGCGTGGATTACGTAGTGGGCTCCACCGGGGTGATTGCCATTTTCCTTGAATAGTTGCAGGGCTAAAGCGCCAGCACGCATATTGATGCGCTCGCGATCTGAGCCTGAGGCAGTTGCGCCGGCTAGCATGGATGCGGTGTAGAAGGCTTTGACTTCGTTGTCATCGGGAAATTGTGCATAGAGGTCAGCCATTGCATTCATCCAAGCAATGCGTCTCTGGGGCATGGTTCCAACGGTCAGCGCGTAGGCCTCAGCTGCTCTTAAAAATCCTTTCTCTCGTTCCGTAGGTGCCTTAGCGAGTCGTTCTTCACTAGTCGCACCGAGGCGCATTAAGGCTTCGCCTGGTCCGGCATCTTTCTGTCCAAAAAACGGGTGCTGATAGGTGAATGCCTCCCCCCAATAGGCCATGGCGAAGTCAGGTTGAATCTCTTGAGCGCTTCTAAATTCATCTTGAGCTTGGGCCAGGCCGAAGCTGTGCAGAAAGCCCACGCCGCGGATAAAATGTGCCTGAGCGGCAGGCGAGCCCGAAGTTGGAAAATCGAAGGTGCCAATACGGTCCAATTCAGCGGCGTATACATTTGCGGCGAACGGTATTACGAATAGGCTGTAGAGTACTGCTATTACAGACTTGGATTGATTTCGTATGGACATCTTGAATCCTCAATTTGTTATTCTAAGCGTTGCCTAAGGTTGCCAACTACGCTACGCCTTTGCAATCTCTATTTTATTGAAAAAATGGCTAATTCAATGAACCGAAGCCTGCTGGAGGAAATCCAAGCCAGAACCAAGCCAAGACACCGAACCCTGCTGGAGGAAAACCAAGCCATGACTCAGGCAATTTAAAGCACTGAACCTAGCTGGATGCCCCCCCTCCCAACAATCTCCTACGCCAAATGATCCGTAATAACCCTCAGAAATGCAGGCCCGTATTTCTCTAATTTCCTCTCGCCCACGCCGCTCACTAAGCCGAAAGTAGTCATATCTTGGGGCAGATTCACGCACATCTCCTGCAGAGCGCTGTCGTGAAAGATCACGTAGGGTGGCACGCCTTTATCTTCCGCAAACTGCCGCCGGCACTCACGTAGTGCTTCCCATAAGGCGACATCGACATCGGCGGCAAGTGGTGTCTTAGTTTGTCGCTTCGCTGTTTTTTGCTTAACGTCAACGCGAAGCTGAATCGTCTCTTCGCCGCGTAGCAAGGGTCTGCAACTTTCCTCTAGCCGAAGTGCGCCGAAGCGCTCCAGATCAACGCTTAAATAGCCTCTGGCGACCAGCTGTCTGAATACCGAACGCCATTGGTTATTGTCTAATTCCTGGCCGATGCCGTGGGAGGCAAGCCGATGGTGATCGAATTGAAATACCTTGTCGTTTTCGGCGCCGCGAAGCACGTCGATGAGGTGGTTCACCCCAAAGCGCTGATTCGTGCGATAGGTGACGCTTAATGCCTTTCTTGCCGCCTCAGTGCCATCCCAAGTTTGTGGTGGCTCTAGACAGCAATCGCAATTTCCACAAGCATGTTCCATTTCATCGTCAAAATAGCCGAGCAGGGCCTGACGGCGACAGCTAGTAATCTCACACAGACCCAGCATCGCATTTAGGCGGTGTTGTTCCGCGCGCTTATGTTCTTCGCTACCATCTGAGCCTTCCATCATCTGTCTCAGTTTAATGACATCCTGCAAACCGTAGATCATCCACGCATCTGCAGGCTCGCCATCACGACCGGCGCGCCCTGTTTCCTGGTAGTAAGACTCGATCGTCTTCGGCAGGTCCAGGTGAGCGACGAAACGCACATCGGGTTTATCGATTCCCATGCCGAAGGCGATGGTGGCAACGATGATCACCCCCTCGTCGCGCAGGAATTTACTCTGATGATCCGCCCTAGTCTCGGCAGGCAGTCCAGCATGATAAGGAAGCGCGTTGAAGCCTTGTTCTTGCAGCCAATAGGCGATGTCCTCTGTCTTCTTTCTCGAGAGGCAATACACGATGCCTGCATCGTTCGCATGCTCGTCTTTCAAAAATTTCAAGAATTGTTGCTTCGCATTGTGTTTTAACGCGATGCGATAGCAGATATTGGGACGGTCGAAGCCGGCGATGAATTGCCCCGCTTCTTCTAACTGTAATCGGCTGATAATTTCAGTGCGGGTTCTTGCATCCGCGGTCGCTGTAAGTGCGATGCGTGGTATTTCGGGAAACAGTTCGTGTAACAGGCTTAGCTTTAGGTAGTCGGCTCGAAAATCATGACCCCACTGCGATACACAATGAGCCTCGTCGATGGCGAACAGTGAGATCGGGGCCTCTCTGAGCAGTCTTAGTGTGTTTGCCTGAGTGAATCGCTCCGGTGCTATATACAGTAGGTCCAATTCGCCAGCAAGCAGTGCCCGCTCTATCTCTCTAGCTTCAGCGGCGCTCAAAGTAGAGTTGAGAAAGGAGGCGCGTACTCCCAGTAATCGCATTGCACTTACCTGATCCTGCATTAATGCGATCAGTGGAGAAATAACGACGCCGCAACCTTCGCGTACGAGTGCTGGAATCTGATAGCAGAGCGACTTACCGCCGCCAGTTGGCATCAAAACCAATGCATCGTCGCCGAGGATAAGGGCGTTGATTATTTGATCTTGGGGAGGCCGGAAAGACGAAAAACCAAAAACGGAATGTAAAATGTCGTGTGCACTACTCATTGCCCGGCAGTATACCGTATAGTTAACAGATTCTATTGCTACTATTGATGATAGTAGACATTTTTAAGCAGCACCGTTAGATTCCGCGAAAATTAGACGTCCCGCCATGTTGGCCGCGCGAGTCCATTCTTCGAGAGTCCGAATGCGATGCCTCTCGCTCGGTTGTCGCTAAGAACGAATACTAAGAGCGAAAAGAAAGCAAAGGAGCTACTGAGTAAGTGCCAAGTATCCTAAATAGACTCGAGAAACTGAAGGCGAAGCGATGCGGTATCCGTATTCAGGACTTCAGTAATATTAGCGCGCAATCTCGTTTGGTCATGGAGGAGCATTCGCGACTGGGCGATGTGCAAATTCGATTGCCTAAGGCGGATAGTCCACTTCACATGGGCGCCTACAGTTACATGCGCGAGGGCGGCGAGATATTGCATCTCGAATCGATAGGCAGATTTTGTTCTATTGGTCGCAATGTGGTTCTTGGTCAGCCTACAGATAATCATCCGATCGATTGGGTTTCCAATAGCATGTCTGTAAGCGGAGCCTATGAGGCGAGCTGCGTCTACTCCAGCATAGGTCATGATGTATGGATCGCTCATAATGTAGTTGTTATGGCTGGGATTAAGATTGGCAACGGTGCCATTATCGGACGTAATGCAGTAGTTACCAAGGATGTTGAGCCCTATCAGATCGTAGTCGGCAATCCGGGTAAGGTTGTGCGTGCGCGTTTTACTACGGAGCAGATTGTTAGTCTTATGAAGAGCGAGTGGTGGAATATTGACTATGCCGCGCTTAAAGATCTGCCCTTCGACGATGTTGATGTATTTCTGAAGCGTCTGGAAGCGCAGCAACCTATGGCAGACTATGCGTCAGTCGAGATTCACAATAGAAAAATTAAAAATTAAAAATTAGAAGCCGCAGTTATCTGCTGTCATCAGTGATAAAATTTTCTAGTCTAAGATTCCTGCGCGGCTACTACCGAAATGGCTCTACTCCCGAGAAATGATCCTTTGACTCTTGATAACCTAGAAGCTATAGAAAAATCCGCAGCAGCTTTTTTCGCAAGCGATCAGCCAGATGCGCGCAGAGTCTTTCATGGTCGAGGTCATTTCTTTCCTGGCCTCGAACATGTCTGTATCGACTGGTTCCGACCGCTAGTTTTGATAACTGCCCATGCTGAGATAGATTATATTGAAGGATTGAGAGAGGTCTTGCTGCGGGCTGATGAACTCAAACAGATTCAGACGATCGTACTGCAAAACCGATTCGAACGGGGTGCTCCGGCGCAGACCATTTATGGTAAAACTGCAGGTCCGGTAGTCGCAAACGAAGGGAGTCTGCGCTTCGACGTGCATCCAGGCACGCAGCAGAATACCGGCCTGTTTCTCGATATGCGCTGCCTGCGTGGCTGGTTGCTAGAAAACAGTCGCGATGCCAACGTACTGAACCTATTCGCCTATACCTGTTCGCTTTCTGTAGCCGCTCTTGCCGGTGGTGCGAGGTCGGTGACCAACGTGGACATGAGTAAAACTAGTATTAAGTGGGGTGAAGAGAATCATACTCTGAACCAGCAAGACCTTCGCTACGTGCAGTCGGTCCCGCACAACCTGTTTAAGTGCTGGGGGAAAATGAAACAGTTTGGGCGCTACGATATAGTGGTTATCGACCCACCGATGCGCCAGCGTGGAAGTTTCGATTCAGCAAAAAACTACGGCGCGGTAATGAAGAAGCTCCATAGTCTTTGTGCGCCGGGTGCGAAAGTCATCGCCACCATAAATAGCCCTTTTCTGAGTAGTGACTATCTGCAGGAACTCTTCGAGAAGCACAATCCTGAGGGAGCCTATCTTGGAGAGATGGCTGTCGCACCGGAATTCGTAGACAAGTACCCTGAACGTGGGCTCAACATTTGCCTTTTCGAAATGCCGGATTTTGGTAATCGGCCTGTCAGCTAGGATGGACTATTCCACTAGCTTGTCTCGGGCATACTCCAGTACCTGTTGGGTATATACTGATTATCAGGTTGAATCCAATCGAGTGGGGTGAGCTATGAGTGACGAATTGAATAAGGAATCAACTCAAGATAGGCAAGATAAGAAAGGCGCTGCAGTTAAATTTCCGCCTCCTGCAATATTTGCGAGCTGCATCCTCTTGGGAGCGGGTTTGCAATATCTGCGGCCAGTGGGTTTGGGCATCCCGGAATCCATTGAAATTTTCGGCTATCTGCTGGTGTTGTTTGGCATCACTATAGCGATTCTCGTTGCGGCTACTTCAAAGATCCCGATGGTCATCTCTGGGAATTAGCACAGAACCCCTTCGTATGGATCGGACCCAAAGATAGCTGACAGGTTTGTTGAGGCAGTTCTCTCAGATAACAGTCGACTACTTCATTAATTGCTAGAAAGGAATTCAGCTTGTTAGATTCAACACCAATATTAGTTGGGGCCAGTCAGTTCACAGACAGACAGGCTAACCCTGAACTGGCACATTCGCCGATGAGTGTCGCCGCTGAGGCCGCAAAGGCTGCACTGGCTGACACGGGTATCGGGCATAAGCTCGCGGCAGAAATAGATACGCTTGCAGTAATTCGAATATTTTCTGATTCCTACAAGAAGCCGCGCGTTGCTACCTCGTTCGGTCGCGCCGAGAATCCACCCCGTGCCGTAGCGAGGAAAATAGGCGCTAATCCTACGAACGCTATCTACAGCAATGCCGGAGGAAACACGCCGCAGAAATTGATCAACGAGATGGCGCAGCGCATAGTTTCCGGCGATGTATCAGTTGCGCTTCTTGCCGGCTCCGAGGCAATTCGAACGGCGCAGCTGGCACTAAGAAGCAATGTTGAGTTGAATTGGCATGAAGAGGACGCGGGCTCGCAGGAAGATCGAGGTATAGGCGAGCCCCTAGCAAGTGCACATGAGATAGCTCATGGATTGATTGCGCCAATACACGCCTATCCTCTTTTCGAGAACGCCATTCGAAAAGATAAAGGGCGGTCTGTGGAAGAGCATATGTTGGCAATGGGGGAGCTGTTCTCACCCTTTACTGATGTTGCTGCGGATAACCCATTCTCTTTCTATGGCACGCGGCGCTCAGCAACTGAGCTGGCCAGTGTTACTAAAGAAAATCGCTTCATATGTTTTCCCTATCCCAAATTTATGAATTCACGGGATGCTGTAAACCAAGGCGCGGCTGTTGTGATGACTTCGGTAGGAAAGGCAAAGCAGCTTGGTATCGATCCTTGCAAGTGGGTTTTCCTTCATGGCTGCAGTGAGGCGAAAGAGAAACTGCTAGTTAGTGATCGAGTTAATCTTCACTCCTCGCCAGCCATTGCAGCAAACAGTCAGCAGGCGTTTGAGATGGCCGGAAAAACTCTTGAGGATATAGATTTAATCGATATTTATTCCTGTTTTCCATCGGCTGTTGAGGTTGCTTGCGACGCGTTAGGATTATCTTACACCGATCCACGAGGCCTAACGCTAACAGGCGGATTGCCATTTTTCGGCGGGCCAGGAAACAATTATTCGATGCATGCTATCGCGACTGCAATACCTCTGCTGCGTGCCGATCCACAGCAGTACGCACTGATAACAGCAAATGGTGGGCGCCTATCGAAACACGCAACCGGCATTTATTCTGCTACGCCACTACGCGGTGAATGGCAAAGTGAATCAAACGCGAAGATACAGGCCCAGATCAACGCTATGCCAAGCCCGGGATTTATCGAAGCACCTAGTGGTGCTGCGAAGGTTGAAACCTATACGGTCTGTTTCGACAAGGCGAATCCCGTGAGCGGGATAGTCATTGGAAGGCTGGTTGAGACCGATCAGCGCTTTATCGCCAACACGGCTAGCGATGAGCAAACGCTCCGGAAAATGATGCAGGATGATTTCCTAACTAGCAGCGGAACCGTTGTCTCTGGCGGTGGTATGAATACATTCACAGCTACCTGAGATTCCGTTAAGGTAGAAGCAATACAGTTATCTTCAGGGGACGTTTCAGTCCACTAAATAGAGGGTTGGAAATGTCGACACGAGTGCAGCAGAAATTGAACTCCGGATTTAGCGGAAAGCCCGAGCCCAGGGAAATTTTGGCCGGCAAAGACCTGTCAGGAAAAGTCGCAGTCGTAACCGGCGGTTACTCCGGCATTGGTTTGGAGACTACACGTGCGCTCGCTGCTGCTGGTGTAAAAGTCTACGTGCCGGTACGTACGCCCGACAAAGCGAAGGAGAATTTAAAGGATATAGAAGGTGAGGTGATTGTCGATGCGATGGACCTTGCCGATCTAGCAAGCGTTCGTGGCTACGCGGCTTCGGTAACGGCCCGGGAATCGAAGCTCGACTTGTTGATTAATAATGCCGGCATTATGGCCTGCCCAGAAGCGCGGGTTGGCGATAACTGGGAATCGCAATTCGGTGTCAACCATATAGGGCATTTCGTCTTGACTCAAAAATTGCGGGGACTACTTCTGAACGCTGGTTCGTCACGCGTTGTTTGCCTCTCCTCTATCGGGCATCGCCGCAGCGATATTCTCTGGGATGATATTCATTTCGAATCTGCCGGCTACGAGAAATGGACGGCGTATGCGCAGGCGAAAACAGCCAATGCTCTGTTCGCGCTTGGTATGGACATGAAGTATCGAGATCAGGGTATACAGGCGTTCTCGGTTCACCCGGGCGGGATTCTTACGCCACTGCAGCGGCACCTATCCAACGAAGAGATGATGGCTCTAGGCTGGACTGATGCCGATGGTAATATCTCCGAGCAGGTTGCTGCATTGTTCAAGTCGACTACGCAGGGTTGCAGTACAACTTTGTGGGCCGCAACTTGTGATGCGCTTGCCAACACCGGCGGCCTCTATTGCGAGGATTGCGACGTGTCTAATCTTGCCACTGAAGACTCGCCCAGATTCTGCGATGTTGCACCCTGGGCAGTGAGTGAAGAAGGCGCAATGAAACTTTGGGAGTTAACTGAGAAAATGTTGGCTGAATAGGCGTAGCGTAGTTTTGGAGAAGGGGTATGGCGTTACCTAAAATTGCTATCAACGGCTTCGGTCGAATCGGTCGAACTATCATGCGTATCGCAAAGCTACGCAAACACTATGATGTGGTTGCGGTGAATGACCTTGCGAGTCCAGATCAGCTAGCCTATGCCTTTAAGTATGACAGCACCCATGGAGTATTCCCCGGTGAGGTGAGCTTTGATGGTGACGTTATGGAAATCGATGGCGACAAGTTCAAGGTGTTGAGCGAAAGAGATCCAGCAAAACTGCCGTGGAAGGAATTGGGGGTCGATTATGTCATCGAAAGTTCCGGTGCCTTCAGGCATTTAACGGATTTGCAGAAACATATTGATGGCGGCGCTAAACGTGTCGTGCTCACGGTGCCTTGTAAAGACCCTCTCGATGCAACGCTTGTGAGCGGCGTTAACGATCATGTGGTCACGCCCTCCAGTACGATTATTAGCAACGCGAGCTGCACGACAAACTGCGCCGCGCCACTGACGAAGGTGTTGCACGATTCCTTTGGTATTCGTCGAGGCTTGCTCACTACAGTGCACGCTTATACCTCGGGTCAGCGCTTGATAGATTCGCCCCATGCTAGCGACAAGCGACGTTCGCGTAACGCGGCTACTAATATAGTGCCGACTTCAACTGGAGCGGCGAAAGCTATTGGCTTAGTCATGCCCGAACTGGCTGGCAAGTTGGATGGTCTGGCGATGCGTGTGCCGATTCCTGATGGCAGCATCGTAGACCTTGTGGTCGAGCTCGACTCAGATGCCACGGTAGAATCGATAAACGTGGCAATGCAGGCAGCCGCGCTTGGGCCCATGAAAGGTATTTTGCAGTATTCCATTGATGAGATAGTTAGTAGCGACATTATCGGCAATTCCCACTCCAGTATCTTCGATTCATTGCTGACGCAGGTAATGCAAGATCGCATGGTGAAGGTCGTGAGTTGGTACGACAACGAGTGGGGATACAGCACTAGAGTTGAGGAATTGGTTCAGCGTTTGGCGCAGATGGATGGGATAACCTAGCTGTTAAAATCTTTACATAAGTCGTCGAAACATTTGAGAGAGCACTAGATTGGATTTTATAAATAAGACGGTACTAGTTACGGGTGGAACTCGCGGAATCGGCAGGGCGATCGCATTCGCGTTTGCTAAAAAGGGTGCGCGAGTCGCCGTACTGTTTCGCAGCGATCAAGGTAGCGCCGATAAGACTCTTGCCGCGCTTGAAGGAAACGATCACCTAGCAATTAAAGCAGATGTCGCCGATCCCGATCAGGTAGAAAAAGCCGTATTTGATGTAGTGCGGCACTTCGGTCGCTTGGATATCGTCGTTAACAATGCCGGCATCGGCGTATACCATCCACTGCCAATGACCAACTATGAAGATTGGCAGCAGGCGTGGAGGCAAACGATTGAGACCAATCTTATCGGTCCCGCCAACATCTGTTTCTGTGCCGCAAAGCACATGATCGATCAGGGCGGCGGCCGTATCGTCAATATTACGTCTCGTGGCGCGTTTCGTGGAGAGCCAACGAAGGCGGCTTACGGCGCCAGCAAGGCGGGTCTAAATTCTCTCAGTCAATCATTGGCTGTAGCGCTAGCCGAGTACAAGATATTCGTCGGTGCAGTAGCGCCGGGCTTCGTTAATACAGAGCTCACGGCGGATAGACTGAATGGTCCTGAAGGTGCGCAGATCAAGGCGCAGAGCCCCTTCAA
>JAPKAI010000159.1 GCA_028825335.1 Gammaproteobacteria bacterium
GTTTCTACAGCTTCCTCCGCCTTCCAGCCAAACATATGTGACCGTGAAGCTGGGTTACCGAAGTTTGCATCCAGAGTTAGGCACTGGGCCATTTTTGCAGCTACTCGCGGGTCAACCGGAGTAGTTGCGGAATAATCTAGATAAATTGGAAATTGCATTAATTGCTCCACTACTACCGGTTTATAAGCTTGAGGCCAAAATCCGGTTGTCTTCGACATTCTCGCTAACAATTTGGTGTTTCCGATCTTGCTTCTGAGAAATTCGTCTTACCTCATTCTTCGCTACCAGATCCGCAAGGCTGATACCCTCTAGGAAGGTATGAATCTGTTCACTGAGATCTTCCCACAAGTAGTGCGTAAGACAGGTTTCGCCACCTTGGCAGTCACCTGCTCCCTGACACTTCGTCGAATCGATCGACTCATTCACGGCATCCACGATCTGAGCGATGAAGATCGACTCGGAACCACCTTGCAGTTCATAGCCTCCACCTGGGCCACGCACACTGCTCACTAATGAGCAACGGCGTAACTTAGCAAACAACTGCTCTAAATAAGACAGAGAAATTGCCTGCCGCTGAGATATATCAGCAAGACTCACCGGCCCCTGATCCTTATGCAGAGCCAAGTCCAGCATTGCCGTTACCGCGTACCTACCCTTTGTCGTCAAGCGCATGGGAAGCCCTTTAGATGCCTAATAATTACTTAGAAGTATCGAATACCTAAGTAAATTAGTCAAGTATATGGGAATGCTTCTGATCTAGCCGAATAGCCAGCGCTAGGACCCCATTCACCTATAACTAACGTGTTCAATGCTATCCCGACACTCGCCAATTTGAGGCTCATAGAGCACTAGGTAGAGGTCCATAGAGTACTAGGTGGCGGTGAATGTAGTGCTAGGTTCGTTCGTAGACGATTGTGGAAGGTGCCTTGCCGAAATCGCTGCCCAATTGATGACCGAAGAGCTTCACGAGAAGGGCAATTATGGCGAGATGATGAATGCTGCGGGTGATCAGTCCCACCAATTCTCGTTCTAGGGTGCTGGTGATTTCAACTTCGGGACCGGAGGACAGCACGGATTCCTTGACGCCGATGAGCTCATTGCAAAATGGCAGCTGCCATAGCTGCTCTATTCTCCGGGCAACAGACTCCTGCACGAACGTTGCCGCCTCCACGTTCTGCTCAATCTTTGGGTCGCGCTTACGCGCATCGTAATCGATTGATGCGCCTGCCAGTCCTACAAAGAAGCAATGCAATCTGTCGAGGATATGTCGAACATGCGCACTAATCGAAGAACTGCCCTTGGAGTCATCCGTGAAATTATCTTGGGATATGATGCTTAAAATTTGATCGCATTGTGCAATGCAGTTAGTGCACCCACCGATCAACAGTGACTTAGAATCTTAATCTTCGAGTACTGCGACTCGCTGTTCTATTTCAGTGTACGTCATTAGCTTACTATTCCCACTTATCGAGAAGCCGCTGGCCACAGCATCGGAACAAACATGCACGGTCGAGTAGCTTCGTGAACATAGCATAGCAGCCAATTAGCTACTATGGAGTTGACGGATATGCCGACCTGTCTGAATCCTTAGATCACAGCCCTTAAAACCATGTTGAGTGCTTTTTTATTGCATTACCGTGATCTCTTTATCGGTATTCCTATAGAATACCGCTGCCTGCTCCGAATAGACTGAGCAGCCCCCTGCTAATGTGTTGACAGAGATCATAGTAATCAATAATGAAAGTCGATTTACACTGCCATAGCCATTTCTCAGACGGTACGCAATCACCCTCTTTTCTATTACAACGCGCAACAGAGAATAAGCTTACTCATCTGGCACTTACCGATCACGACTGTATCGATGGATTAGAATCTCTGCAGCGTGATGCCGACGACATAACTATCATCAATGGCGTAGAACTCTCCTGCCTATGGAACACCATGGAGATTCACATCGTCGGCCTGTTCATCGACCCCACGAGTAATCACATAGAAAAGCTGTTAGCCGCACAGCAGGCTCAGCGCGAAAATCGTGCGCAAACCATCGATAGAAATTTACAGAAAATTGGCATACATGGACTCATGTCATACTTACAATCTCTGCCCTGCACCGCCTATACCCGCAGTCACATTGCAGACTTTCTCGTCCAAGAAAAAGTCTGCAAAAACAAACAGAAGGCCTTTAAGACGCATCTCGGCAAGCGCGGCAGAGTCTATGCCGCGGCAAACTGTTGCAGTCTGAACGAGGGAGTAGCTGCGATCCTTGCTGCCTCGGGCATAGCAGTAGTTGCTCACCCCGGCCGCTATTCGCTAAGCAAGACCAAGCTAAGCTCGCTACTCGACGATTTCAAAGCATGTGGTGGAGAAGCTATCGAGGGAAGCTATTCGAATATAGACCCAATTACGAAAGCCTACCTGAGCAAGCTGGCTGAAGAAAAATCACTGTACTTGTCAGTAGGTTCCGACTTCCATGACGCCGCGGCTACTTGGACGGACATCGGGAGGTTTCCTGCCCTTGATCAGCAGGCAATAAAAAATGCCATTTGGTTGCACCCCAAATGGCATTCTTAATTATCTTAACTTTTTCGAGCGGATGAACGGCAGTAACTTACTCGCCTATCCAGAGCTATCCGCCCAGCCATTATTTGGCCTGAATCACTTTTGTCTTCGCGTAATTTTTGCCACCACATCACGAAAAAAATCCATCAAGGTTTCGTGCTTGAAATCGGTGAATTCGCCAGCGTCCATGAACACGCCGTGCTCCTCACAGGCCTCGTACTCTAAGTGTGTTTGCTTCGGGTCATTTAGTTTAACCATCGTCTTGCCGCAGCGAGGGCAATCAATATCCCGCACGGTATTGTAAGTCTTACCTACCTCTCGGTCACCACTGTCGGCAAAGTCCGCCATCCAATCGCCCTTCAGCTGCTCTGCTTCGCCGTTGTCGAACCACAGACCCTTACAGCTATTGCACTTGTCTATAACTACTTTGCCATGCAGCGTCTCAATCTTGAGCTCTTGCATCTCGGAATTACATTTCGGACAGTCCATCTGGTTCTCCTCAGATACAGCTTCTTATTTTTAGGGCCACTCTTTTTCATCACCTAGCTCACTAGGTCATTTTGGTGCGCAGCAAACAACACCTGTGTAGAGAGCGCATATTATAAGGAATTTTCAGCTCAGAGAAAGCCAAAATTCTCTTTTGCTCTTAATCTACGAAGCATATCGAGTATTAAGTCAGTGTTCACATT
>JAPKAI010000160.1 GCA_028825335.1 Gammaproteobacteria bacterium
GTGGAAATTGGCATGGAGGTTCGCCTGCGTCAGGGCTTTGACGAGAAGACCGTGATCATCAAGGCATTATCGGAACAACGCCGCGGTGCACCTGAGGCGCAGTTGTTGTATGAGGAAACCGAAGAGAGTATTGAGACTCGGCTGGAACAGGCAGCACAGCGAAAGGCTCAGCCCAGCCTCGGGCCCTCTGCTGGCAAGCCAAACAAGAAAGATCGACGTCTCATTCATCGTTTTAAGCAGCGCTAGGGAAATACCCCACTGAAAGAATTACCCATATCATCCTGTCTAGGAACTATCTAGGGAACTACTATGTGGTGCTGCAGCTGTTTTCATATCACTAATTCCATTAGAAACTCCCGTTAGCACTGACTAATGATATTTGTCATAATGCAGCTCACCTGAAACGAGTCATCGCTCAAGTCGGGGCTAACGCATTATCAAGCCACTGCGCCGTACAGCAACTACACAACTAATGTGTATTTACAGACCTTCCAGGAGATACCTTGAGCCAAGAATTCAATGAGTGCCTGAAACGCTACAAGCTTCCCGAATTTGACGCGGCATGGGGGGAAATTCATCGAGGAATCGAGAAGGAGAGTCTGCGGGTATCTGCCGATGGCCATATTTCACTCTCAAGCCATCCTCAGGCACTGGGCTCTAGCCTAACTAACCCCTTTATTACCACCGACTTCAGTGAATCTCTGCTCGAATTCATCACACCTGTCTATAGCGATATTGACGAATGCATGAAGACGATGGAAGACATACATCGCTTTACTCTCCAGAATCTCGAGAATGACGAGATGTTGTGGGTGGCGAGTATGCCCTGCCCGCTAGACGCCTCGGAAGACATCCCGATAGCACAATACGGCTCCTCGAATGTCGGCAAACTAAAGACTCTCTACCGCCATGGGCTGAGCAATCGCTATGGCCGGTTGATGCAGATTATCTCGGGCATCCACTACAATTTTTCCATGCCCGAATCGTTTTGGCAACCCTACGCAGATTCCTGTGGATTCAAAGGCGATCTAAAAGATTTCAAGACAGAAAAATATCTGCACCTCATTCGAAATTTTCACCGTTATTCTTGGTTGCTTATCTATCTATTTGGCGCCTCACCCGCAGCCTGCAAGTGTTTTGCAACCGATCGTGAGCATGGCCTGGAACAGCTCGATGACTACACCTTGTATATGCCGGATGCGACCTGTCTACGGATGGGCAATTTGGGATACAAGAGCGAGGCACAGAAGTCACTATTCGTTTGCTACAACGATCTAGATTCCTATGTGGACTGCCTGCGCGAGGCAATGAATACGCCCTATCCCGAATACGAAGCTATGGGTCAGAGCATCGACGGCGAGTATCTGCAGCTCAACACGAACCTGCTGCAACTCGAGAACGAATTCTACAGCACCATCAGGCCGAAACGCGTGGTTAAGAGTGGTCAGCGACCATCGGAAGCGCTAACCCAAGACGGTATCGAATATATCGAAGTTAGAGCGCTAGACCTGAACCCCTATCTCCCCTTCGGAATCGATTCGGAGCAGATTCACTTCCTTGACAGTTTTTTACTGCACTGCCTATTGAGTGAGAGCCCTGAATGTCATAAGCAGGAATTCTTCGAGGTGGCGGGCAATCTTGCCAATGTAGTTGAACACGGTCGCGACCCTGAACTCTCTCTCAACCTAGAAGGAGAGCCAAAGAAAATGCGTAACTGGGGCAGCGAGATTTTGGCAGAGGTCGATAATGCCGCTTCATTGTTAGACCACATTCATGGCAGCACGAATTATTCGAGCAGCTTGGCCGCACAATCTGCCAAGATAGCCGACCCGGATCTCACTCCCTCAGGCAGAATTCTGAAAGATATGAAGGAAGGCGGCTTATCCTTTTTCGAATTCTCCGTGCAGCAATCACGCAAGCATCGAGACGATCTACAAGACAATGGCCTGAGTGAGGCCACCGTGAAGATGATGGCCGAAACAGCAGCACAGTCCCTCAAAGATCAGGCAGACATAGAGAGCTTAGACACAGAAGGTTTCGACGAATACCTGAAGAATTGGAACGATGCATAGCGGTTCTTGCCGCAAAACGGATATGCTAAACTCCTGCGCACCAGTAAGGGTGCACGAAGCCCCGATTACATAACAGACACATGACAGAACAAGATAGAAAATTAGGAGCAGTCGATGGGCCTGGCAATTCCCAACAATAGAATAATCAATATTGGTGTTTTCCTAGCGACCGTGACCACTATCGGTATTGCGCTGTACCTGGAACACGTGATGCTATTTTCGCCCTGCGGCCTGTGCATCACACAGCGCGTCTTCTTTATTCTCTGCGGGCTGGTATGTCTGGCGTCTGCGATTCACAACCCTACCGCGGATGGGCAGAAGATATATGCCTTCGCCGCGGCTGCGATGTGCATCTTCGGTAGCTATTTTGCTGGAAGGCAAATTTGGTTACAACACCTGCCCGAAGACTTAGTACCCGCCTGCGGCCCCGGCTTCACTTATATTCGCGACAACTTCCCGTTCATGCAGCTGCTAGACTTCCTGCTAGTAGGCGACGGCAACTGTGCGGAAGTTCAGTTTCGATTCCTTGGCATCTTCTCGATCGCCGAGATGTCCATGATCGCCTTCATCGGCCTATTTAGTGTTTGCCTATACACGGCATTCCGCAAGCAATTAGCCGATTAACCACGGCGCCAAGCAAAGAACTTCTCTAAATACGGAAAATACTTTACCGGGAGGCGCTCACTGCGCCAGGCGTTGGCAGCAAATTTGTTCGCCTCCAATAGAGTCGGATAGATATGCGTCACTGCCGAAATTTTCTTCAATCCCATACCGTGGGTCATGGCGAAAACAAACTCTCCAATCACCTCACCTGCGTGATGCCCAACGATAGTTACCCCGAGAATTTTGTCCTTGCCTGGCACTGTGAGAATCTTGATGAAGCCATGAGCCTCTCCATCTGCTAGCGAGCGATCGTGGTGTTCCATCTCATAGCGAGTGAGCTCATAGGCAATATTTTGCTCGATAGCTTCCGTCTCGCTGAGTCCAACTCTCGCGACTTCGGGATCGGTAAACGTTGCCCAAGGCACTACATTGTAATTGGTCTTCGAGCGCCAGAGCCCACCCAGCATGGCATTCAATGAGGCGAACCAGGCTTGAAATGATGCCATATGGGTAAACTGATAGGGGCCCGCCACATCGCCGCAGGCAAAGATGTTTGGCAG
>JAPKAI010000161.1 GCA_028825335.1 Gammaproteobacteria bacterium
CAGCTCTTTCTGCTTTTAAATCTTCCAAATTACTACTCAGCCTTCAGGCCAAACTCCCTCAGGTAAAAGCGTTTAGCGCACAGTTCGTTCACTTCCTAGACTGCAGCCAGGAATTGAGCAACTCCGATTCTGAAGTGGTTAGCGCGCTACTGCATTATGGCGCTGGTTTTAGTTCAGACAGTAGCGTTGCCGATCCCGCTTTGCTCCTAACTCGAGTGGTAGTGCCAAGACCAGGCACAATCTCGCCTTGGTCCAGCAAGGCTAGCGATATCTTGCACAACTGTGGCTTGGCCCTGGTGGATAGAATTGAACGCGGCAGCGTATTCTCCGTTACCGTTGATCACCCCCTGACTGCATCCGAACTAGCAGTGCTCGATGACTCGCTCCATGACCGTATGACCCAGGCAATACTCGGAGATGTCGAACAGGCCAGTTGTCTGTTTCGTCACGCACAGCCGCAACCGCATTCCTCTGTCGATGTGCTGGGCAGGGGCAGAGTTGCACTCATAGATGCGAATACGGAGTTGGGACTGGCACTCGCCGAAGATGAGATCGATTATTTACAGCAGCAATTTACAGATCTGGGCCGCAATCCAAATGACATAGAGCTGATGATGTTTGCTCAGGCTAACTCGGAGCACTGCCGGCACAAGATATTCAATGCCAATTGGACTATCGATGGCCTGCCGCAAGAGCATTCCCTGTTCGACATGATTCGCAATACACACAAACAGTCGCCCGAGGGTGTCCTATCTGCCTACTCTGATAATTCAGCGGTGATGAAAGGTCACGACAGCGCGCGCTTCTTTCCAGATCCTGATTCCAAACAGTATTGCTTTGTTGAGGAGCCAGTGCATATCTTGATGAAGGTGGAAACACACAATCATCCTACTGCGATAGCGCCTTTCCCCGGTGCATCAACGGGCTCGGGTGGGGAGATTCGTGATGAGGGCGCTACCGGCACCGGATCCAAGCCGAAGGCAGGGCTATCTGGCTTCAGTGTTTCCAACCTAAAGATCCCAGGGTTCTCGCAGCCCTGGGAAGAAGAGTTAGGCAAGCCCGCCCATATTGCTTCGGCGCTCGACATTATGCTCGAAGGACCGATAGGGGGAGCTACATTCAACAACGAATACGGTCGTCCTGCGCTGTGCGGGTATTTTAGAAGCTTCGAGCAGGTTGTCGCGAATGAGGCAGGCGAGGAAGAGACGCGTGGATATCACAAGCCCATCATGATCGCGGGCGGTATTGGCAACATTCGTGAGCCGCACGTGCTTAAGAGTGAAATTTCCGTAGGCTCGCAAATAATCGTACTAGGCGGGCCAGCTATGCTGATCGGTCTTGGCGGTGGGGCTGCTTCTTCGATGGCATCGGGTTCGGGCAATGAAGATTTAGACTTTGCGTCTGTGCAACGAGAGAACGCAGAGATGGAGAGGCGCTGCCAGGAGGTCATCGACCAATGCTGGCAACTGGGTGACGACAACCCAATCGCATTCATCCACGACGTGGGCGCTGGGGGTCTTTCCAATGCGCTGCCGGAGCTCGTCAAAGACGGTGGGCGGGGCGGCGTATTCAATCTGCGTGATATTCCCAATGCCGAAAGTCAGATGTCTCCCTTGGAGATCTGGTGTAACGAGGCGCAGGAGCGCTATGTGCTGGCAGTCGATCCTGAGCAGCTACCTCGGTTCAGTGCTATCTGCGAGCGCGAGCGTTGCCCGTTCGCCGTCGTCGGCGAGACCACTGAAGAAGAGCATATTCGCCTCGATGATTCGCATTTCTCCAATAGCCCAATCAACCTGCCAATGGAACTCCTCTTCGGTAAGCCACCGAAGATGCACCGTGACGTGAAGTCTGGTCAGCTTCCCAAGACATCGTTCGACACTAGCGATCTAGACTTAGGCGAGTCCATAAAAAGAGTGTTAGCCCTGCCTGCTGTAGCGAGCAAGAATTTTCTAATTACGATAGGCGATCGCACTATTACCGGGCTAGTTCATCGCGATCAGATGGTCGGTCCTTGGCAGGTCCCAGTAGCCGATGCGGCGGTAACAGCTACAGCATATTGCCGTTATACAGGCGAGGCCATGGCGATGGGTGAGCGTACCCCTCTCGCGTTATTCGATGCCGCGGCATCCGGTCGTATGGCGATCGCTGAATCGGTTACTAATATAGCGTGTGCTTCGATAGAAAAGATTGGCGATATTAAGTTGTCGGCAAACTGGATGGTAGCGGCGGGTCATTGCAGCGAAGATCAGAAGCTATTCGAAACCGTAAGAGCCGTGGCGATGGACCTGTGCCCACAACTCGGTATCTGCATACCCGTAGGGAAAGATTCGATGTCCATGCGTACCGTATGGAATGACGACGGGCATGAGAAAAGCAATACAGCTCCTCTATCGCTTATCGTTTCGGCTTTTTCACCTGTGGATGACATACGGAAGACTTTAACTCCGCAGCTGCAGACGGGTGAGGGGGAAACTAGTCTTCTGCTCATTGATTTGGGAAGAGGAAAGAACCGACTTGCGGGCTCGGCCTTGGGTCAGGTCTATAGCCGCATGAAGGGAACAGCTCCGGACCTGGATGAGCCTTCCGACTTGGTTAGCCTATTCAATTTCATCAACAATTGCCGAAACGAGAATTTGTTGTTGGCCTATCACGATCGATCTGATGGCGGTCTATTCACAACTCTCGCAGAGATGGCCTTCGCCGGCCACTGTGGTGTCGATGTTCAGCTGGAGCCTATAGCAACAGAAGACACTGTGCTTGCTGCCTTATTCAATGAAGAATTAGGCGCGGTAATCCAAGTTAGGAAAGAGCAATTAACGTCTGTTATGAAATATGCAGATGAGCATGGCTTGTTCAATTGTGTGCATGAAATAGCTCAGCTGAACGATGCAGGAGAGCTTAGTATCTCGCTTGGCGAGAATATTCTATTCACCCAGAGCAGGATAGATCTGCAGCGGCAGTGGGCCGCGACTAGTTATCATATGCAGAGCTTACGTGACAATTCGATCTGCGCGAGCGAAGAATATGATCAACTACTTGATGCCACAGATCCTGGTATTTCTATAGAACTCAGCTTCGACTTGAACGAAGACATTACCGCGCCTTACATCAATGTTGATGCGAAGCCGCGCATCGCCGTTCTTAGAGAACAAGGTGTTAACGGACAAATAGAGATGGGTGCAGTGTTCGATCGGGCGCGTTTCGAGGCCATCGATGTTCATATGACAGATCT
>JAPKAI010000070.1 GCA_028825335.1 Gammaproteobacteria bacterium
TAAACGGCTCCGGCTCCGCGAGTGCAAATGGCATGTTCGCGAAGGCCGTGTTTCGCATGGGAATACCAATTAGCCCTCATAATATATTCCCTTCCAACATTCAGGGATTACCTACTTGGTTTGAGGTGAGAATAAACAAGAATGGCTATTTGGGGCGGCGCGAAGGTGTCGACCTCATCATCGCGATGAACGAGCAGACCATCGGCAAAGACATCGCCTCGGTCTTGCCAGGCGGCTATGTTCTGTATGACTCCTCGAAAACCCTAGCAAATGAATTGTTACGCGACGATGTGACTTACCTTCCGATTCCTCTCAAAGATATTTGTCTGGAAGAATTTGAGAAACCAATGCAGCGGCAACTATTCAAGAATATCGTCTACGTCGGCGCTCTCTCCGCGTTTCTTAATATCGATTTCAAAGTTCTAACCGGACTTGTCGGCGATCAGTTTCGCGGCAAGGAAAAGCTTATCCTGCCGAATATTCATGCATTGGAACTCGGTCACCAATACGCTAGCGATAATTTTGAATGCCCGCTCAATCTACGGTTGGAAAAAAGCGAGAAGAACAAAGGCAAGATTCTGATGGACGGCAATACTGCTGCCGGTCTAGGTAGTGTCTATGGTGGCGCAACAGTTGCCGCTTGGTATCCGCTGACTCCTTCAACATCGGTAGTAGATAGCTTCGCTAAGTACTGCAAACGTCTGCGCATCGATGCAGGTACCGGCAAGAAAAAATACTCTATCGTACAGGCCGAGGATGAACTCGCAGCGATAGGCATAGCGATTGGCGCAGGCTGGAATGGGGCCCGCGCATTTACTGCAACCAGCGGTCCAGGCATCTCATTGATGCAAGAATTTCTAGGACTCGCGTACTTTTCTGAAGTGCCTATCGTCCTGTTTAATATTCAACGAGTTGGCCCGTCTACCGGCATGCCGACACGATCACAACAGGGTGACCTACTCTGCTGTGCCTACGCCTCCCATGGCGACACCAAACATGTGCTCCTGTTTCCAGCGAACCCTAGCGAGTGTTTCGACTATGCGGCAAGCGCGTTCGATATTTCAGACAGAATACAGTCTCCTGTAATCGTCATGAGCGACCTAGAACTCGGCATGAACGAACAGATTTGCGATCCACTCAATTGGGATGACAAGAGCCGCTACGATAGAGGCAAGGTACTCAATGCAGAACAGCTGGAAGAAATTGAAAGGTATGGTCGCTATCTCGATTCCGACGGCGACGGCATACCTTATCGAACCTATCCTGGTACTCATCCGCACAAGGGCAGTTACTTTACGCGTGGCAGCTCACACGACTCTTATGCCGCCTACACAGAAGATGGCACCGTCTACGCTGAGGTAATGGATAGATTGACGCTCAAAATGAAGACGGCTGTAAACTATCTTCCAGAGCCGGAATTTTCCGCGAGCACTTCAAATAGCTTAGGCTTAGCCTTTATAGGCACTACAAATAGCGCCATCAACGAAGTTCTCGATAACTTAGCAAAGAAAGGCATAACACCCGATACAATGCGTATCCGCGCATTCCCGTTCCACGACAGTGTGACGGAATTCTTTGACACGCACGAACTCGTGTTTGTAATAGAACAGAATCGCGACGCTCAATTAAAGAGCCTCCTCAAGATCGAATGCAATATCCACGAGGAAAAGATGCACTCGATTCTCAGTTACGATGGCGTACTAATTACTGCGCAGCACATAGAGAAGTCAATTCTCGATTCCATGATCGACATGAATGCAAGCGGAGAGATCCCCGCGTAAAACGGCAGCGACTATGAGTTATATTAATAAACCAAAATTCAAACACCCACAGATGCAGACCAATGATATTGGTCTGACGCGCAGAGACTACGAAGGAACTCTGACTACCCTGTGTGGTGGTTGCGGGCACGATTCAATCAGTGCGGCTATCATTCAGGCCGCTGCCGAGATGTCTCTAGAACCACATCGAGTCGCCAAGATTTCCGGTATCGGTTGTTCCTCGAAAATACCTTCCTACTTTCTCAGCAAAGCACACGGGTTTAATTCCGTGCACGGTCGCATGCCGTCAGTTGCGACCGGTGCCAATATCGCTAACAAGGAACTGTACTACGTTGGGGTTTCAGGCGATGGCGATAGCGCGTCTATCGGACTTGGCCAATTCTGCCATATCGTTAGGCGTCGCATTAACATGCTGTACATCGTAGCCAACAATGGCACCTACGGTCTCACCAAGGGCCAACTTTCAGCTACGGCTGATCTTGGCTCTAGAACCAAATCAGGCGAAGAAAGTCAGTTCGACAATATCGATATGGCTACGCTGGCAATCGAACTAGGCGCAAGCTTCGTTGCGCGCAGCTTTTCGGGAGACAAGAAACAGCTAATCCCCCTACTTCAGGCTGGCCTCTCGCATAAGGGCTTCGCTTTTATCGACGTGATCTCTCCCTGCGTGACTTTCAACAACACAGATTTTTCGACCCATGGTTACAAAAACACCTGGGAGAATCATATCGCTTTGAGTGAGGTAGACTTCGTGCCAATGCGCGAAGAGATTGCGACGAGTTACGCCGCAGGCAAGGAAAAGGAAATAACTCTCCACGACGGATCGGCTATCCACTTGCATAAAACAAGCAACGAATACGACCCATCAGATAAAGAGAACGCTTTGCATCATATCAACGCTTACAAGAAGCAAGGCAAGATCGCGACCGGCCTACTCTATATCAATCAGTCAACGTCTGACTTACACGAATTGCAGGAGACTGTAGATAAGCCTCTGAACAGCCTCGGCAACCAAGAATTGTGCCCGGGCAGTGAAGCGCTCAATGACATCAACAATACGTTCCGGTAATGCTTTTACAGCTGCTCTTTGATTAGATCGTAGGCGGCCTTAATCGCTTGCGTTTTTTCAGTCGCGATATCGATCATCTCTTCTGGCAAACCTTTTGCAACCAGTTTATCCGGGTGATGTTGGTTCATCTGCCGTCTATAGGCTTTCTTCAACTCAACTTCATTGCAATTAGGCGATACGCCTAACAATTCGTACGACGCCTTGATCTTCTCTTTAGACGACTCACTATCATTGAAGTGAGCCTGGCCTGACAAACGGCTCAACAGCGCGTCGAACTCTGGTTTCGAATAGCCTAGATCATGAGCAATTCCCTCGATAAGGGTTTTTTCACGCGGATCCAGCCGGCCATCCGCGAAGGCGGTAGCCGCAATAATCTCTAAAAATATTTGTATTAAATTCCTGCGACGGAAACTCTCCCGCTTAAACTGCGCGAGCACCTCGTGCACCGGGAAGTCCGGTTTCTTTCCTTCGTTGAAGAGGTTGATAGCGACGGTGCGTTGCTGCTGATTCAGGCGCATCTGGTCCATGACTTTCTCTGCCATAGCGATTTCATCGATAGTGACCTTACCGTCTGACTTAGCGACATAGCCCATCAACGCGAACGTAGTGGTAAAGAATACCGACTGCACGCGCTCAGTAGCGCCTAAACCAAGCGAATCATCTAGCGAAAGACGATCTAGCCCTCCATCAAAGTAATTGCCTAGGGATGCGCCTAACACAGCACCCAAGGGCCCACCCATCATGAAGCCGAATGTCCCGCCTACTACCTTTCCCCACCAACTCATATTAGTACTCGTTACTGATGATAAATTGCATTCCTATAAAACTAGCTCGCCCAAGCAATCTAAAACCCAGCTTTGATGCGACTCGACACCATTTAGTTGAGATGTTCAACATTGGAAACGGAGTCTACTAGGAAATGAGGCGCTGAAACCAGTTCTTGTCTAATTCTCGCCTACATCCATCTAACTGACCTGCAAATCTATTTGAATTCGTCTGCACACGAGCTGCAGTGTCCACCAACCACTGTTTATCACTATAGGTCGCACGTTGATAGCCACCGTTGCCTTCGTGGTAGGCATAATAAAGATGCATCGCATTGTTATTCGAGATATCGCTTATCCGTGCAGAGTTCGCGTTGTACCAAGCCACGAAATCGATGGCGTCTGAAAAATTTCTACGTGAGGCACGACTGTTGCCAGATTTCTGTTCATATTCCTGCCAGGTTTCGTCGAGTGCCTGCGCGTAGCCGTAGGCAGAGCTTGGGCGACGACCCGGGAATACCCATAAGAATTTTTTTCTAGCAGGTTTCGCGCGGGACTGGAATGAAGATTCTTGATAGATAAACGCCATGTTTATCGATACGGGAATACCCCAGCGCTGCTCAGCGCTCTTAGCAGCGTTATACCACCCTCTGCGATCCTCGAATATTTCGCAGATGTCTGCCACACTTTCTGGAGGCGAACTGGCACAAGCCGCTAGAAGCAACACTAGCAGAGACAGACAAGCTATCTTTCTCAGATGAAATCTCATGGTATTTCCATTCAAACCTATTTAATTATCCACGAATCCCAGCGTTCAGGTCATTAGATCATCAAGATGCACAATAAATTCCCCTTCATCGAGAATTTTTATGTTCAATTCTTCCGCTTTCGTGAGTTTTGATCCGGCACCAGGCCCAGCCACAACACAAGAGGTATTTTTCGACACGCTCCCAGCCACCTTCGCTCCCAATGCAATCAACTTGGCCTTTGCCTCGCTTCTGGGCATTTGCTCGAGAGTGCCGGTCAGGACATAGGTCTCGCCCAGCAACGGCTTTGCTGAGTCGTCGCGACTAGCTTCTAGGATTGCCCATGTTACACCACCGGCCTGCAATTCCTTGATTAGGGCCACATTGTCACTATTACTAAAAAATATCCGAATATGCTCTGCCATTATTGGCCCGACATCAGACACTTGCACTAGGCTATCTAGGTCAGCTGCAATGATGCTCTCTAAAATACCGAAATGGGTAGCTAGCTGCAATGCCGTCGCCTCTCCCACCTCCCTTATGCCTAATGCAAACAGAAAGCGTGGCAGACTCGTACGCTTACTCCTGTGTATAGCAGCAACTATGTTCGCCGCCGACTTTTCTCCCATCCGCTCAAGGCTTGCAAGCTGTCCAGGCGAAAGCGTATAGATGTCTGCCACACTCGTAATAATCTCTTTGTCTACGAGTAGCTCTATAAGTTTATTACCGAGACCCTCTATATCCATTGCGCTGCGGGAAGCGAAATGCTTTATAGACTCCTTACGCTGTGCCGGGCAGATTATCCCACCGCTGCAGCGATAGAGTACGTCGCCATCTTTCACGACAGCAGATGCACAGGCCGGACACATCTGGGGGATCGAGATGGGTTTTCTTCCTATCTTCTTAGAGCCTTCATGGGGAATGACCTTGACGACCTTAGGAATTACGTCTCCCGCGCGACGCACGATCACACGATCGCCAATTCGCAGTCCGAGGCGCTCGATCTCGTCCATGTTATGCAAAGTAGTATTGCTCACGGTAACACCACCCACGAAGACTGGCTCAAGCCTCGCTACCGGCGTAATAGTGCCGGTTCTACCCACTTGGAATTCGACATCGAGTACCGTCGTAGATTTTTCTTCGGCTGGAAATTTATAAGCCATGGCCCAACGCGGGCTACGCGCATTAGTGCCAAGCTGCAGCTGAAGCTGAAGGTCGTCGACCTTTAAGACGGCTCCATCGATCTCATACGATAGATCGTTTCTCTTTGCTTGCAGCTCTAAACAATATTTAAGGCAGGCATCAACGCCTTTCCCAACACTTCGATCGGGGTTCACAGGAAGCCCCCACTTCTCGATCAAGGTAAAAATTTCACTCAGCGTCTTCGGCAACTTAATGCCTTCGACTAGGCCGACGCTGTAACAATACATCTTCAGTGGTATCTTTGCCGCCTTCTTAGGATCTAGCTGTCGAATCGCACCCGCTGCCGTGTTGCGAGGATTGACGAAGATTTTCCCGCCCTCTTTCTCAGAGGTTTCATTCAGCTTCTTGAATCCATTTTTATCGAGAAATATTTCGCCTCGAATTTCAACGACCGTGTTTTTCTTTTTCGGTTTTAACTGCAGCGGGATACTGCCTATAGTACGCACGTTATGAGTAATGTCTTCACCGGTAACACCGTCTCCACGAGTTGCTGCCCGCTTCAATTCCCCATCTGTGTACAACAGACTAACCGCAATGCCATCAACCTTGGGTTCACAACTATATTGAATCCTCGCCTCTGTCTCTAGGCGTTTCTTGAGGCGTGTCTCGAATGATTGTAGGTCGGCCTCACCGAACACCTTATTCAGCGAGAGCATAGCGATTTCATGCCGAACCTGAGTGAAACCTGCGAGAGCCTCTCCACCGACGCGCTGTGATGGCGAAGCTTCATTGAGAAGCTCGTGCTTGATTTCTAGCTCTTCAAGTCGACGCAGCAAGGCGTCAAAATCAGCATCGGGAATTTCCGGCGCGTCTTGAGAATGATACAAGCGATTATGATGCTCGATCTGCTGACGGAGAGTGTCTACTTCGCGTAGAATTTTTTCAGGAACTGCCATAAGGATTAGTTCTGAGATTAAGTTCTAAGATAGGGTTCAGAGACTTGCCTTGAAAATAAGTACTATCTTCTTAGCCGCGCGCGGCTACAGCCTTAAGGCGGCGTAACTCAAAGTCCCGAATGCGTTGACGGTAGTGCTCGATGGTCTGCCCTGTCATGCCATTTCTGTGATCATCTTTAAGATCTCCATCGAGCGTATCACGAATCTCTTGCGCTACGCCTAACATTTGCTCGAAGGCATCTAGGTTGTTGATAGCCGTTGGCAGCGCTAGAAAGAAACTGATTCCCAACGTAGTGAACTCGTCCATATTATTAAGATCGAAGGTCCCAGGATTCAACATATTGGCTACGCTGTAAATGACCGTGTCCTGATGCTCCTTGCTAAGCCGCTTATGAAATATATTCATATCACCGAACTTTAGTCCTGAAGTGATCAAGACCTCCAACAAGTCATCGCCAGCGAATACTCTGCCGTCTTTCGCAACAACATTGAGCACCAATACTTCCGAGCGCTCTAATTCCTCAGAATGCGTCTTCTGCTCTTGTGAATCAATCTCTAAACTAGCAGCACGCTTATGATCTAATTCATCGAGGACATCTTCGTCAACAATTGGGTCTACATATGCTGGCTCTTCTTTCTCAAATTCTTCAATACCTAATTGGGCATGAACTTCCTCAAACAGAACGTCATCGGATTCGTCTTCCACTAGTGCTTCCATATCGATATTAGCGACTAAAGGAGTAGCTTGCTGATCATCCTTTAATGACTCCTTGCTTCGCTTCGACTTGCGCCCGAAGAGAGAAAATAGAGAACGTCTGTTCTTAGGCTTATCCACCACCTCTGCTGTATGTTCGTCGATGTCATCGAAAAGGCCAGACTGATTAGCCTCATCAATCGATGGAGGAATAGCGCCTATGCGCTCGCCGGCTGACATTGAAAACCCATCCGCACTACTATTGGCATCGAACAGTGCCGGCTGCTCTTCTTGTTCTTGTAATAATTCTTGCTCGCGCAGTTCAGCTTGCTCATGTAGAGCATCATCGAAATTGCTTTCTACATGATCCTCATAACTGTCATCATCTGCAACTTCATCACTAAGCGCCTCGACCTCTTCCGTTACCTCTGGCTCTACAACGTAGTCTGGTGCTAGCGAACTCATTGTGTCGACGTTGCTTCTAAATTCATCCTCTTCTAAGTCTTCCTCATCATGGTCGAACAGCACATAACCTGGTTCATCCTCAATCTCTGCAACGTGTTTCTCGTGGGCCTGCGGCTCGGAAAGATCGACTTCAATCTCATCTTCGTCCCAGTCTTCGCCGATACTGTGCTCTTGGTTAATATGGGGGCTGAAATCGTCTTCCGCGATTTCTTCGATGCATTCTTGTTGTTCTTCTCTGGCGAAGTCATCCGCCTCTTCTGCAACAGGCTCTTCAATGAATGCCGTCTCCGAATCTAAATCGTCTACAGCACCGACTTCCTGCTGGTATTCCCTCGGAGAAATTGCCCTTGCCATCGCAGGCTCTGACAGCTCTACGGCATCCATGAGCACGGGGATGTGGCCATCAATCTCTGCATCAGTCAGGTTAAGGGATTGCGCCTTGGTTTCTGCTAGATCCAGAGCGTTGTTCTGTCGATTCACTTCTTCTAGCGAGCGAGTGACAACACGGGCACCGCCGCCAGGTAGTTCGGCGAGCTCTAGCGATTCTAGGTCGACGTTGTCAGGGATATTTTTATCGATGGCTAGCTTGATCTGACCACGGCGGGCATTGATCGCAACGTACAGACCTCTAAGCACCACAGCAACTATGGCTAAGCCCAACAATAAGATGACTAATTCGCGTCCATTCATAGGAAGTCTACAGTACTCGATAAGAATGCGTTAAAACGTGAAAATTTTTAGTTTTATCTTACAGTTACCGCATTTTCTTTAGCATAGAAACGGGTTATTTGAGTTGAGGCGATTAAGATTGATCCTCAAAGGCTGTAGGAAGAAATACCTAGGTGCTACATAGCAGCCAATTCGGCCGCCTCTTCGATATCAACTGCGACGATTCTAGACACACCAGGCTCGTGCATAGTCACACCGAGAAGCTGATTCGCCATCTCCATAGTGATCTTGTTATGAGTGATGAAGATGAACTGTACATTCTTCGACATTTCCTTCACCAGATTCGCATAACGCCCAACATTCGCGTCATCCAGCGGAGCGTCAACCTCATCCAACATACAGAATGGCGAAGGATTCAGACGGAAAATTGAGAACACCAACGCGATCGCTGTCATCGCTTTTTCACCACCGGAAAGCAGATGGATCGTACTATTACGCTTGCCCGGCGGTCTCGCCATAATGGCAACACCAGTATCGAGCAGATCTTCGCCAGTCATATCCAGATAAGCGTGGCCGCCACCAAATACTTTTGGAAACAGGTTCTGAAGGCCTGCGTTAATCTTGTCGAAAGTATCCTTAAAGCGTGACCGGGTTTCCTTGTCGATCTTGCGAATCGCATTCTCAAGAGTATCCAAGGCCCTCTCTAGGTCTTCATTCTGCTTGTCTAGATATATCTTGCGCTCAGACTGCTGCGAGTATTCGTCGATGGCAGCCAGGTTGATCGGACCCAGACGCTGAATTCGATTACCTAGCTTCTCCAACTCCTGTTCGCATTGCTCTTCGCTCAGCTCTTCGGACAGATTTTCAAGAACCTCCGCGAGCACAAACTTCGCCTGTTCGAGCTGCTCAAGTATGCCGTCGCGCTTAACCGACGCGCCCTCACTCTTGAGGCGCTTGTGCATGAGACTTTCTCGGATCTGATTGATCTGCTCCAGAACCAGATTACGTTGTTGCTCCAATGCCCGCGTAGCATGTTCGTTCGCATCTACGTTGGCCTTAGCCTCGGCTAATTCTTTTTCTACTTCTAAACGCTGTTGCAATAAGGCTTCAAGATCGCTGCGCATCTTCGCTAGCGGCTCATCGGCTGACGCTATCTGCTCCTGCAGCGAATCCATGCGTTCACGGCTGCGCTGCACCTGCGTTGCCATCCTATCCATGGTCTCACGCGTAGATTGCAATTGCGACTGAACTGATTGCTGCTTAAGTGCTAGCTCGTGCTCTAAGTCTTTGTCTTTCCTCGATTTTTCCCTACACAACCCTAAGGCCAACTGACGCTCTTGGCGCTGCGCCTCTAAGAGCTCGCGCCCTCCTACATCCTGCTCCATGCTGTCCAGCGCCTCCTGCAACCTGGAACGGGAACCTGCGGTATTTTCCTCTTCAACTGCCAATTGGCGATTCAGCTCTTCCAGCTCATGGTAAATGCGCTCTTTACGCAGCTGCGCTTCTTCAACCTTGGCCATCTGGGCACTGACTTGGGACTTCAGTTCGCTATGCTGCTGAGTCTTCTGAGCTAACTCACCCTGCAGGCTCTCGCGTTCAGCCTCATCTTGGCTCAGGGCCTCTTTTGTTTGAATCTGTTTTTCATGTAAAAAATTAGATTCCTCTTCTAAATTTTTGATTTTATTAAATAAGTCAGAAATTATCCCACGCCTTTCTACGATCGATTCCTGCTTAGTGAAATTGCTCACCTGCAGCCATGCACTGCCAAGCCATACACCGTCGGCAGTGATGATCGAATCTTGCGGCCCTAGCTGAGCGCGATGTGAAAGCGCTTCCGACACGCTGCCGGCGACATAGATGCCCCGCAGCATATCGTTCAGGCCCCACTCGCTGCTGACCTTCTCGGCCAGAGGAGAGAGTGGCATCTGCGGACTCTGCGCAGACTCTTTAGCGGCACGCACATCTATAAGGGCCACTTTGCCCTGTGGCAGCTCGGATAGCATCGCCTCGATATTGTCCAGGCCCTCGACACAGATACTTTGTAGCGAGTCGCCAAGCACCATCTCTACAGCACGCGCCCAGCCGTCATCTATCTTGATACCCTCTGCGAGCCTTATTTGTTTGTCCAGCCCCTGCTTGCCTAGCCACTGGTTCAAGGATTCATTGTCTTGCCCTAAAGCGGCTTGTTGCAGAGCATCTAGGGAGGCCTGCTTTCCCTTAAAGGTCTGTAATTGACTGCGAATATCGTTTAAATCGTCGGAACCCTTACTAATAAATGCACGATGCTCTTCGATCGACAGGTTCAACGCTCTATTCTTTGCCTGCATAGAAGTAAGAGTCTCTTCCAGCAGCAACACTTCGATTGAAGCTTCGCTAACGGAGTCGTCTACCGGCCCTTCGGCAAGCGACCTATTCTCGTCTTCGAGCTTGCGTCTTCGTTCGAGTCCGCGCTCGACAATGCTTTCTAGCTGTTGAATTCTGGATTGCTCGACCTCGGCAACCTTGCGCGGCTCTTCGGCGCGCTGATTAAACGCATCCCAATCAAGCTGCCATTGGGTTAGATCTTGTTCTGCCTGCGCGAGCAACTCCGAGGAAGACTGCTCTGCAATACGCGCCTCTTCCAATGCGGGCGTAATAGTAAGCATCTCGGCATCGAGCTGCGTGATCTTCTTGAGATCAACATCCAACTCTTCTTTGGTCTGCGACCAGACTTCTTCGGTCTCCCGCAGATCGAGGTTCTGCTGATCGACACGCTCGATATGGTGCTCTATCGACTGCTCTATTCTAGCGATGTCATTACCCAGGCTATAGAAACGCGCCTGCACCTCACCGAAGGCATCGGCGAGTTCTGCATTGTGAGATAGATGCTCCTCGATCTTCGCTTCTATCTCACGCTGATCAGCCGTAGTTGACTCGACCTTAATTTCGAGCCCCTTGATCGCTTCCTGGTTTTCTTTCAATTCCTTATCGAGACTACTCCAGCGAATACCGTTCAGATTCGCCGTCGTATCACGTTCCTGCTGTTTGAATTCAGCGTACTTCTCGGCGGCAACAGATTGACGCTGTAAGTGTGCGAGCTGACGACCTAGCTCCTCGCGAATATCTTCCAAACGCTCGAGGTTATCCTTGGTTCGCTTGATGCGGTTTTCAGTTTCTCGACGGCGCTCTTTGTACTTAGAAATTCCCGCGGCCTCTTCGATAAACACTCGAAGCTCTTCCGGCTTAGACTCGATGAGGCGGGACACCATGCCCTGCTCGATAATGGAATAGCTGCGCGCACCCAGACCGGTGCCAAGGAAAATATTAGTGATGTCTTTGCGGCGCACCTTCGTGCCGTTCAGCATATAAGTAGACTGCGCCTCGCGGTCGACCTTACGCTTAATAGAAACCTCATCGAAGTTAGCATACTCGCCGGTTAGCTTATGATCATGATTATCAAAAACCAGCTCGACACTCGCCTGGCCAACAGGTTTGCGGCCTCCGGAGCCGTTAAAGATGACATCCGTCATGTTCTCGCCACGTAGATTCTTCGCGGAGCTCTCCCCCATGACCCAGCGTACGGCATCGATCACATTCGACTTGCCACAGCCATTCGGGCCAACGACTGAACAGAGGTTGGAAGGGAAATCAATTGTGGTGGGGTCAACGAAGGATTTAAAGCCGGCTAATTTAATGCATTTCAGGCGCATGAATGACTCTGAAAAATTACCTGCTTTCTAACCGGCAGGTTGAAACAAATTGGACTAAAGGCAGACACTGGAACTGAAATCTAAAGCTGCGCTTCGTTGCTAAATTGATGTTATATTATTGTGCTATTTACAGCTATGAAGTCTATCCGATTTGACTAGCCAATGACACCAGAAAACCTGTTCGCACTAAAATAAATGAGTCAGTAAACTTCTCTATTAGCCACACAGAAATGATGCTTAATCTTGGGTAGCGATATTGTTCTAGGCGGGCTGGACAGAGAGGACCCGCGCTGAGCTAGCTCGGCTCGATGAGCGAGAAGATAGACATTGGATTGTGGAGGACATGGGCTAACTAAGCTTTTGCCCAATTAAAGTGGCCTTCGAACAGTGGGCTTCAGCGGAGGGTTGGTGCTTCGTGACTTTTCGGTTTCAATCGGAGAAAAAACCGGCAGAGAGTTAATTTTTGCACCGGGCAAGACAGGTTCGATGCGACGCTGAATTTCTTCCAGTGTTCCGCATATTTTTTCGCTATCTTGGTTCCTGTTAATCTGCACTTGCATACAGGTTACCTGTTCTGGGCTAGCGACCGTTAGGTTATAGCTTGTGAGTTCAGCTTCACTCATTCGATTGAAGCTGGGCTTGACCAATGATGAGCAAGAACCGAGAAGCATTCCAGTCGCTAAAATCAAGGCTGCCCTAAACACGGTAAGGGCTAAAGGCCGTAAAAATTTGCTTAGCTTCTTCATATCCATATTCATACCCAGAAGATACTCGCTTCAGTATCAGGAAATATCTCAAAAAGCTGTTTCCCAGAGCTAGAATCGTCCGTCCAGAATAGCTTGCATAGGGGGTGAGATAGAACCACTCTGACTCAAGTGGGATGTGTGGAATAGGTGGCGGACTAGATCAGCGATCAAGCTCTTCCCCTATAGTATTTATAATCTCTTTGTCAGCGAGAAAGCGGTGCTTAGCCAATATCAGCTGCCAAAAAATTATCGTACCGGATTCTTTCTGCGTATTAAACATAGACTTGGCATCAGCAATACCTATTAGATAAGTACTCTCTGATATCATGCCATTAGAATACGCTGTATCTGCTGCCAGCCAAATATTAATGCTTCTATAAAATTGAGCTTGCTTTCCAAGAGCTTCGATTTCTGTATATTCAGCAATTGGTTTTTCAACAAACAGTTCAGGTTCATCTATATGCGTTGCACTATAAGCAGCGTAGCTATTCAACATTTCCCATTCTGTTTCTACTTGCACTATTTTGTTCGCGAGACGACCCTCATAGGTAATAAAAATTAATTAGATATTAAGTGTAAATGCACCTATTATCTCGAATAGACGATGCATAGCGCCCCCTCCCTTCTTTAGATGCTTAATATATCGACTAATACTACTGCTATTAGTTCTCCTATTCGCTCTCAACATGAAACAGTTTGCTATAAATTTTCCAGCTGTCTTCAAATTTTATAAAAGACAACGTATCCAAAAAAGTTATGCCTAAATATTTATCTCTGACTGTCACTGATGCGGTTGTTCCTTTTACTTCAGACGCAAGAATTTCAAAATCTACTTCTTCTCTTTTTTCTTTGGGGGAAGGTTGTTGTGATGCAACAAAGTTAGCAAAATCATCGACAGACATTTCCATAAAATCTCCATGCAAATACCCTACCACTGTCCCATTTCTATGGAATGCATCCTTTACTTTTTCTGCACTAGAATGGTTCATGCTATCGATATAAAGCTGCGTTAGTTTTTTAATTTCCTCATTGTCATTCATATGACCTCTCCTATTTATCAACTTCTATTATGGAAAATAAAGCCCTTGCAACTACTCCGCCGTGGCGAAGTTTAGGGTTATTGTTAGTAGTTTGTTCATACAGGCTCGATATTTTTATGTATTTTTAGCTTCTAAATATCCGTATGCTCAGGACCACAGATTGTTGCCTTTAGACTAGCTGCACCGCCCTCTAATAAAGGTTCTAATAATTCCAAAAGGCCTGTCTCTACCCTCCATGACAGATATTCTGTTTGGTGATCTAAAGTTTCCCAATCTTCGATTAGATGCACTGTATTTGATGATTCCTCGATATATGTACTTACACTTATGCAGCCAGCAAAACTCCGAGTATCTGGCAATGCTGCTTTTAACAGCTCTTTTACTTGATCTAAAGTTTCGGTTTTAGCGGGAAATGAAACTATTACTAAATTTTTCATGTATTGCTTCCTTTTTATTAAGAATTTTTCCAAATTTACTTTTTGCAAATGGGTCAGACTAATTAGATTTTAATGCAAGTTCCAGCTTTTAACCCGCTAATTCCATCTGCACGAATCGACAATAAAGAGGCGGGATACTGATCCATCCGAACAAGTAACCCCGAACTAACTACATTCAATTCCAGCAGCTCCCATCCAGCCTGTATTGTCCGTCCAGTCAGCTCCATCGGTAGAGTTATATAGCGTGACTAAAGCATCACGCTCAATCTGCGGAACCTGGGAACAGGACACACTTGGCAGTGTGAAAATCAGAAGGAAGAGCAGGGTTATTGTTGTTAGTAGTTTGTTCATTATATTTGCGTTGCAACTCCGAAAAGTTCGGCAGCTGCTGAGCCTCTCAAGACCCATCCATCTTCAGCACTGCAATAACTCATAGTTCT
>JAPKAI010000071.1 GCA_028825335.1 Gammaproteobacteria bacterium
AAGGCAGCCGGCTGCGCTATTGCTACTGTTTTGTGTTTTTGTAGTGAGTCCGGCAACTGCGCAGAAAGATGACCCTTGGAGAGAATTGAATGAGCGGCTATTTAGGCTGAATGACTATTTCGACCAACTCATCGTTAGGCCTGTTGCCACTGGTTATACCTTATTCATACCCCGAATCGCGCGGCAGGGAATTGGCAATTTCATTAGCAATATCGATGATATCAATGTCTTAGTAAACGGCTTACTGCAGCTTAAGCTAGACGCCGCCATAAATAACTCGGGCAGACTTTTAGTCAACTCAACACTTGGCTTGGCCGGCATTCTTGATATCGCAGTGATTTTGGCCTCTACAAGAATGAGGAAGACTTCGGACAGACTTTAGGTTATTGGGGAGTTGGTTCCGGCTCCTAAGTCATGCGCCCGTGTTCGGTGCAAGCAATGTTAGAGATTCTTTCGGCCTGATTGTGGATACCTTGTTTAATCCGATTCAGTACCTTAAAGAGGAATCATTACGTCTCACCTTGTTTTTGGTTAAGGAAGCCGATTCACGCTCAGGCCTGCTTGCGCTGGACGAGTTGATAACGGGTGACCGCTATCTATTTGTTCGCGAAGCCTATGTGCAACGAAGAGGATGCTTGGTGACTGACGGTCAGGTTGAAGATGATTTTGGCGATTTCTAAATAACCGGTTTACGCTGACGAATGTGTTAGTTCCTGACTAGGCGATCCTGACTTTGAGTTTTGTCTTAATGAAGTCGCTATGAGAAACGTAGATCAGCTCTGATACCTTCCGTATTAGATGATCCTCGTATTTATCTAGACGCTTGTCGGAGAAGGCGATGCGCCACATGTTCTCGATCAGCTCTACTTTCTGCTCGTAATCGTAGCTGTCGTTTATCAATTTGGTAAATTCGTAGAGAGAGGTGGCCTCAAAAGCCTCGTCCTTCGCTAACTGGATAAGCTCTTCAAGGTCAGACTCCGCAATATTGTAACTTTGCTGAAGCACCGACATGAATTCTTGGTGCTCGCGTTCGTCAAGCTCGTGATCAGAATTCATTACTTCGACTAGCAGTGCGGCGCAAGTGAGGTCGACCCTGCTCATTGCCGAGCTAGGTGCTTCTTCTTCCTCTTTTTTGGTTAGTTTGTCCTCAAAGAAACTCTTAATCGATTCGATCACGTAATTCTTCCTTAACAAAGATTGAACTGAACTAGTACTACCCTAGTCTACGTAGGAAATAGCATCGAGTAAAACGCCAATATCAGCTGTTTTTTTGTAGCTATTCTCACTTAGATGGCGGCGAAATTTTTTGCCCCCTTTCTGGCCCTTGTATAGGCCTAGAATATGCCGAGTCATGTTATGCAGTGGTGTGCCGCGCTCTAATTCTTCCTCGATATAGGGTATGAATTTCTGTAGTCCTTCGGTGCGTGTCTGTGCATTCGTAGCCGCGCCAAAGAAAACAGCGTCCACTTCGTTTAGTATAAATGGATTCTGATAAGCTTCTCTGCCCAGCATAACGCCATCTGTCTTTTTGAGAAGCGCCTCCGCATCATGAAGTGTTTTAATTCCGCCGTTTATGATGATCGAAAGCTCGGGGAAGGCTTGCTTCACGGCAAAGACACTATTGTATTTCAGTGGTGGTATCTCACGATTCTCTTTTGGGCTAAGGCCAGACAGGATCGCCTTGCGCGCATGAACTATAAACGTGCCACATCCAGCATCAGCTACCGTGCCAATAAAGTCCTCTAATTCTGCCTGCGAGTCGCGATCGTCAATGCCTATTCGGCACTTTATGGTAACCGGCAAGCTAACACTCGTCATCATATTGCTTACGCACTTCGCGACGAGCTCGGGCTCGGCCATTAGACAGGCACCGAAGGCGCCAGACTGAACTCTATTGCTTGGGCAGCCGACATTGAGGTTTATCTCATCATATCCTGCCTGTTCTGCGAGGACAGCTGCTTCAGCCAGCTCGACAGGATTGCTGCCACCTAATTGTAACGCGACGGGATGTTCACCTTGGCTGTGCTGCAACAGATACTGTGCATCACCATGCTTGAGTGCCGCGCTCGTCACCATTTCGGTATAGAGTAGGGTGTGCTCGGAGAGCTGGCGAAGGAATACGCGATCGTGACGGTCTGTCCAGTCCATCATCGGCGCAACGCAGAAGCGATGACTTAGGCCAACGGCTGTGTATGCAGCTTCGCTATTTGGGGGCTGTTTGTCCGCGCTTTTCAATGAATGCACCTAATCGTTTAACGAAGTAACTATGTCGGTCGCTACGAGAGCAGGTTGTATCGAATGCCTTAGTGCATGTCAAGAAGTAGGCGACTAAACTGTCTATGATGGGAATTAAAGACGAATCGAGTATAATCTCGCCTTTCGCGAGAGGGGCGTTATGTTCCTCTATTATTAAGTTTCGCCAGTGCTGTCCCGAGTAGAAAAATATGAACAAAGTTCGCACGCGTATTGCACCGTCTCCGACTGGCGACCCACACGTTGGTACGGCCTACATAGCCTTATTCAATCGTTGTTTTGCCCATCAGCATGGCGGTGAATTTGTGCTGCGCATCGAAGACACGGACCAGCAGCGTAGCACCGACAAGTCTGAGCAGGACATATTAAGTTCACTTAAATGGCTGGGATTAACTTGGGATGAAGGTCCAGGCTGTGAAGGAGATTTGGGGCCATATCGACAGAGTGAGCGCTCTGAGATCTATTCCAATCACATTCAACAGCTTCTCGATAATGGCTCAGCCTTCCGCTGTTTCTGTACGTCAGAAAGACTCGATGAATTGCGCAAGCAACAGATGCAGGATAAAAGCCAGCCTGGTTACGATGGTCACTGCTTAAGTCTCAGTCAGACCGAATGCGAGAACAAATGTGCGGCTGCTGAATCCCATGTTATTCGCATGAAGATACCTGTGTCAGGTGAATGCGAGTTTGAAGACATGCTGCGCGGCAGCGTTAGTATCGCGTGGTCACAGATCGACATGCAGGTATTGATCAAGTCAGATGGTATGCCGACCTACCATTTCGCCAATGTAGTTGATGATCACTTGATGGAAATATCTCATGTTATCCGCGGCGAAGAATGGATCAACTCGACGCCCAAACATATTTTGCTGTATCGGCATTTCGGTTGGGAGGCACCAGCATTCTGCCATATGCCATTGTTACGTAATCCGGATAAGAGCAAGCTGAGTAAGCGCAAGAATCCCACTAGCATCCGCTACTACGAGGCTATGGGTTATCTGCCGGAAGCATTGCTAAATTATTTAGGCATGATGGGCTGGACGATGCCCACCGGAGAAGAAAAGTTTTCCCTGAGTGAGATGGAAGCAAGCTTCGATATAAGCAGAATCTCTTTGGGTGGTCCAATCTTCGATATTGAAAAACTCGACTGGCTCAACGGTAAAATTATTCGTGAGGAGCTTACCGATGAAGAGTTTGCGAAACGTTTCGCTGCCTGGGCATTTGCGCCTGAGAAAGTCGCACAGATAGTACCGCTACTAAAACAACGTGTGGAGCGATTCAGCGATGTCACCTCACTGGGCGGTTTCTTTATCGACGGTTCACTTGAGGTTTCTGAGGCGAGTTTCGCACACAAGTCTATCGATTCGGCCCAAGCCGCGAAGATTCTACAGTTCACCCTGTGGAAGTTGGAAGCATTGGAAGAGTTGAGCAGGGATGCTGTAGAGGAAGAGCTTCCGGCGCTTGCCGCCAAGTTCGAGCTGAAGATAAGGGACTTCTTATTTCCCTTGTTCGTTGCCCTGAGTGGTAAAGCGGTATCTACCTCTGTGATTGAGTCCATAATGATACTGGGCATCGATATCGTGCGCGCGCGGATTCGTCAGGCCATCTCAGTATTGGGTGGAATCTCGAAGAAACAGGCGAAAGCACTGGAAAAGGAATTCCGTAATTTCTAATGTTTTTAATCTCAGTCTAGACCTGCGTTGACAGGCTCAACGACTGTGCTTAGAATGCGCCTTCCCTCGAAAACGGTCATGGGGCCTTAGCTCAGCTGGGAGAGCGCAACACTGGCAGTGTTGAGGTCAGCGGTTCGATCCCGCTAGGCTCCACCAATTTTCTTTACGAATCCTTTCATGACAATGTTTAACCGCCTTTGCGGTGCTTTGTCGCGCCTAAATAAAGGAAGTTACACAGATTCTTGTTTAATGCAGAGGCGGGAAGTACAGAATTGCGACTACCGCCATTAGAGGCGATAGTCGCGTAGTTTAGAGCTAGGGGCCTAGGCCTTAATATCGCGCTTTGTGTGACCATTGTAGAGCTGCCTAGGTCTGCCGATACGGAAAGAACTGCTAAGCATCTCGTCCCAATGTGCAATCCAGCCTGGCGTTCTGCCGGTAGAGAAGATTACCGTGAACATGCTAGTAGGGATGCCAATGGCCTTAAGAATAATGCCTGAGTAGAAATCGACGTTCGGATATAACTTACGCTCAATGAAGTAATCATCTTCTAAGGCAATTTTCTCTAGTTTGCGAGCGATCCTGAATAGGGGGTCGTCTTCGACTCCTAATTCATCGAGTACTTCATTACATATCTCACGCATCACTGTGGCGCGTGGATCAAAATTCTTATACACCCTGTGACCGAAGCCCATCAGCCTGAAGGGATCGTCCTTGTCCTTGGCACGCAGAATATAGGCTTCGATATTCTTCTCATCGCCGATTTCTGCCAGCTGCGCGAGTACTGCCTCGTTAGCGCCGCCGTGTGCAGGCCCCCATAGCGCAGCTATACCTGAGGCTATACACGCATAAGGATTGGCGCCTGATGAGCCGGCTAGGCGTACGGTGGACGTAGAGGCATTCTGTTCGTGATCAGCGTGTAGTAGGAAAATAGTGTCCATCGCCTTCGCGAGAATTGGACTGACATTTGGAGTATCGCAAGGAGTGCCAAACATCATGTGCAAGAAGTTTTCAGCAAAGCCCATATCGTTCTGCGGATACATGAAAGGCTGGCCTACGCCGTGCTTGTAGCACATAGCTGCGAGCGTTGGCATCTTAGCAATAATTCGGTGGGCAACTATCTTACGGTGCTCCGGATTATCGTTGTCCAGATTGTCATGATAGAAGGCAGAAAGGGCGCCAACCACACTCATTAGCATCGCCATTGGGTGAGAAGTACGCGGGAAACCTTTAAAGAAGTTATGGATTTGCTCATCGACCATCGTGTGATAGCGAATAGTGTTCTCAAAATCTACTTTTTCGGTCGCATCCGGTAATTCGCCATTTAACAGCAGGAAGCAGGTATCTAGAAAACTGACATTCGCCGCTAGTTGCTCGATCGGATAGCCTCTATGAAGGAGGACGCCCTTGCCGCCGTCGATAAATGTGATGTCCGACTCGCATGATGCTGTGGACATAAAGCCGGGATCGTAGGTAAAAAAGCCTTGGCCGACGAGACTGCTAACGTCTATGACGTCTGGACCAGTACTGCCTTCATAAACGGGAAGCTCGATAGTTTTATCAACACCGTCAATGGTTAGCTGGGCCTTTTTTTCGCTCATGCATGACTCCTGAAACTACATTAAATTGGATTTTCTTTTTTGTAAACAACTGCTTGCAGCTGCATTCGCCTCTTAGTGCGTCCTATCCAGTGCCTGAACAGGGACGGCAATACTAGGGAGTGAGCGTGCTATTTGTCAAATTTTTATGCGCTGAGGCTCAGTATTCATAGTCATTTCAGCTGAATCAAGCCCCCACCAATAGAGCGCAAGTCCGGGGTCTTTCTGCTGCAATAACTAAGTAAAACTCCCCGTTAAGTCATAGTGGCTAGTACAGCAAAGAATGGCTTGACAGAACATTGTCATTAAACAGTGAAATGCTGCTGCATTCGTTGTGTTACGTGGCCTTACGGCATATACTTCCTGCCGTTTTGCACGCTTAAATGCTGCAATAGCTTCAATTATCTTGCGCAGATTCGAAGTGAACCGCTATCAATTGAAGCACAACTCTCATTGGGCAACGTGACGGGCAGAAAGTGAACGATAATAGACCAAAGAATCTCGACATAACCACCTTCAAGTACCCCTTGCCAGCGATCACATCTTTGTTACATCGATTGTCCGGTATCTTTATTTTTGTAGGCGTCGCCCTGATGCTGTATTTGCTGGAGCTATCACTCCAGTCGGAATCTGGCTTTGCGCTAGTTTTGGAGTTACTGGACAACGTAATAGTTAAATGTGGGGCCTGGGCGGTTCTATCTGGGCTGTTGTATCACCTGATAGCTGGTATTAAACACTTGATTATGGATTTGGGTTTCGGAGAAACGCTGCAGGGCGGCTTCATCGGAGCCTGCATCACTCTCGCCTTGTCTGCCGTGGCGATTATCACAGCCGGAGTATGGATATGGTAACGAATGTTACGAATTTAGGCCGTTCCGGTCTTTACGATTGGATTGTTCAACGCTTCAGCGCAATTATCCTAGCAGCCTATTCGCTTTGCATACTGGCTAACTTTGTGATGAATCCAGATATGGATTTTCAGACGTGGAGCTCGATCTTCGAGGGCAATGCGATGCGCTTCTTTAGCCTGATCACTTTGTTTGCTCTGTGCGCACATGCCTGGATCGGTATGTGGACAGTATCAACGGACTATCTGACGTCTTTGCAGCTAGGTGAGAGCGCAACTTTTTTTAGAATAATGTTTCAAGCAGGCTGCGTGCTCCTAATCGCTGTGTACCTGCTCTGGGGCATTCAGATTTTCTGGGGTAATTAGATGACTGGCATGCGTACACTATCTTTCGATGCAGTAATAGTTGGCGGTGGTGGCGCTGGCATGAGAGCTGCGCTGCAACTCGCACAGTCAGGTTACAACACGGCCGTTATTACTAAAGTTTTCCCGACCCGTTCGCATACCGTGTCGGCGCAGGGCGGCATCACCTGTGCGATAGCGAGCTCTGATCCGAATGATGATTGGCGTTGGCACATGTATGACACCGTGAAGGGTAGCGATTACATCGGTGATCAGGATGCGATTGAATACATGTGCAGTGAAGGCCCACAGACTGTCTATGAATTAGAGCACATGGGGCTACCGTTCTCACGAACAGAGAGCGGGCGAATCTATCAGCGACCTTTCGGTGGTCAATCCAAAGACTTTGGCAAGGGCGGGCAAGCCGCGCGAACCTGTGCGGCAGCTGACCGAACAGGTCATGCCCTGTTGCACACGCTGTATCAGGGAAATCTGAAAAACAATACCTCGTTTTTAAACGAATGGTATGCAACCGACATGGTTAAGAATCAAGACGGCGCGATTGTGGGTGTCATCGCAATCTGTATCGAGACAGGTGAAACGGTTTTCATTAAGTCGAAGGCTACGGTATTCGCCACCGGTGGTGCCGGCCGCATCTATGCATCCACTACCAATGCTTTGATCAATACTGGTGACGGTGTGGGCATGGCCCTTCGAGCCGGCTTTCCAGTGCAAGATATTGAGATGTGGCAATTTCATCCTACCGGTATTTATGGCGCTGGCACGCTAGTGACTGAAGGCTGTCGTGGTGAGGGCGGTTATCTAATCAACAAAGACGGCGAGCGTTTTATGGAACGCTACGCGCCGAATGCGAAAGATCTGGCGGGGCGCGATGTGGTAGCTCGCTCGATGGTCTTAGAGATATTAGAGGGACGCGGCTGTGGCGAGAATGGCGATCATGTCATGCTGAAGCTCGATCACCTGGGAGAAGATGTACTTAACTCTAAGCTGCCTGGCATCCTCGAGCTGTCCCGAACATTTGCGCACGTAGATCCGGTTAAAGATCCAATTCCAGTAGTGCCCACGTGTCACTATATGATGGGCGGCATACCGACTAATGTGAATGGCCAAGCGCTAACTCAAGATGAAAAGGGCGTGGATAAAATAATACCTGGCTTGTTTGCTGTAGGCGAGGTGGCCTGCGTCTCGGTTCACGGCGCAAATCGTCTCGGAGGAAATAGCTTATTGGATTTGGTTGTATTCGGTCGCGCTGCAGGTAAGCACATCGAAGAAATGCTAGGTCAGGGTATGGAGCAACGAGAAGCATCTGAGACGGATATTGAGCAGGCTCAGAACAGGCTCTCTCGGCTCAACGAATCGAATTCAGGCGAGAGTGTGGCTATGCTGCGTGCCGAGCTCCAAGACGTTATGCAGAATCATTTCGGCGTGTTTCGCCGCGGCGATTTCATGCAGGATGGCATTCAGAAGCTAGCCGCCCTGAGAGTGCGAATAGCGAATGTCCATCTCGAAGATAAGAGTCAGACATTCAATACTGCGCGCATCGAAGCGTTGGAATTGGAAAACCTCTTTGAGGTTGCAGAGGCTACGGCGATTGCGGCAGAGGCTCGCAACGAAAGTCGCGGAGCCCATGCGCGCGATGACTTCCGTGAGCGTGACGATGAAAATTGGTTGTGTCACTCGATGTATTTTCCTGGTGACAAACGTGTTGGTAAGCGTGATGTGAATTTTTCACCAAAGACTGTGGACACAATGGAGCCACAGATTCGTTCCTACTAAACGCACGAAATAAATAGAGTCACGATACAGAATTGAACACGAATCCTGCGCATTTAAGGCGCAGGCATAAGCAGCTAAAAACTACGAAAATTAAAAGGTGAGCCGTGTTAGTAAGCATATATCGCTACAATCCCGATACAGATGAAAAGCCATTCATGCAGGATGTCGATGTGCAGTTGCCCGAAGACAAAGACCTGATGGTGTTAGACGTATTGGAGCTGGCAAAGCAGCAAGACCCCAGCGTTGTCTACCGTCGCTCTTGCAGAGAAGGTGTCTGCGGTTCCGACGGCATGAACATCAACGGGAACAATGGTTTGGCTTGCATTACACCGATGTCCTCGGCGGTAAAGCCAGGTGGTAAGTTGGTTCTACGTCCTCTTCCCGGTCTGCCAGTTATTCGCGACCTTGTTGTAGACATGTCGATATTTTACAAGCAATACGAAAAGATTAAGCCTTACTTGATCAACGATACAGCTCCACCTGTTATCGAGCGCCTGCAATCGCCCGAAGAAAGAGAAAAGCTGGACGGCCTTTACGAATGCATACTTTGCGCTTGCTGTAGCACAAACTGTCCTTCGTTCTGGTGGAATCCAGATAAGTTCATCGGCCCTGCCGGCTTGTTGCAGGCTTATCGCTTTCTTGCGGACAGCCGAGACACTGCAGATGTGGAGAGATTGGCTGGCTTGGATGATCCGTTTAGTGTATTTCGCTGCCGCGGGATCATGAATTGTGTTGCAGTTTGCCCTAAGGGCTTGAACCCAACTCGAGCAATCGGTCATATCCGCTCGATGTTAATTCAGCAGGGAACTTAATTAGTTCTCACCATGTGTCTTAATCTCTGGGAGCCTTGAGCCTAACATCACCATTTTGAGCGAGGTTAAAAGGAAGTAGTATGCAAGACAGCTTACTTGAAATAATGCGCAGCACCGGCCATCTGTCCGGATCGAATGCAGCGTATGTCGAAGATTTGTATGAAAGCTTCTTAGTCGACGCTGAATCTGTCCCGGTTCAGTGGAAGGATTTCTTTCAATCATTGGCGGCCGCCAACGATGAAGAAGGTCCCGATGTTTCTCACGCTGCTATCGAAAATGAATTCAAGACGTTAGGTAAAGCTAGTCGTTTCGCACCAGTGCTCAGTAACGACGCAGTCGTGCATTCCGAGCACGAAAGCAAGCAAGTTCAAGTTTTGCAGCTGATAAGCTCCTATCGTGTCCGTGGCCACCAGAAGGCAGACCTTGATCCACTGAATTTGATGTACCGCGAAAGTGTTCAAGACTTGGAGCTCGAATTCCACGACTTGTCTGCGATAGACTACTCCACCGTTTTCCAGACGGGCTCTCTTTACATCAGCAAAGAGCTAGCGCCGCTCAGAGAAATTGTAGATTCGCTAGAGCGTATCTACTGCGCCTCGATTGGCTACGAATTCATGCACATTGTAAATCTCGAAGAGAAGCAATGGATAGAGCAGCGCATCGAAAGCAATGATGGCTATCCAGTATTCGAGAGCGATGTTAAGCGCCATTTGCTGGAAAGGTTGTCCGCTGCCGAAGGTTTAGAAAAACATCTAGATTCTAAGTACCCAGGAACTAAACGCTTTGGATTGGAAGGTGGCGAAAGCCTGATTCCTGCGCTAGATGAGCTAGTACAGCGCGCGGGTAAATTCGGGGCGAAAGAGATCGTGCTTGGCATGGCACACCGAGGCCGCCTCAACGTGCTCGTTAATCTATTAGGCAAGAACCCCGCCGATCTGTTCGATGAGTTTGAGGGGAAGGCAGTTTACGAAAGTTCCGGTGACGTAAAATACCATCAGGGGTTCTCCTCGAGCATTATGACCGCCGGTGGTGAAGTCCACATAGCGATGGCATTCAATCCATCGCATCTGGAAATTGTCGCGCCAGTTGTTGAAGGCTCGGTGCGCGCTAGACAGTTTCGGCGCAAAGACGAAGAGGGCCATCTGGTACTACCGATTATCATTCATGGCGACGCTGCATTTGCTGGCCAGGGTGTGGTTATGGAGACATTCCAGATGTCTCAGACACGCGCCTACAAAACCGGTGGAACAGTACACATAATCATCAACAATCAGGTGGGCTTTACAACTAGCCGCCAGGATGACGCCCGCTCTACTGAATACTGCACTGATGTAGCGCGGATGATTCAGGCGCCAATTTTTCATGTCAACGCAGACGATCCTGAGGCTGTGTTGTTCGTGACACAGCTGGCGCTAGATTTTCGTTACAAGTTTCACAAAGACGTTGTGATCGATCTAATCTGCTATCGCCGCCGAGGTCATAATGAAACCGATGAGCCCTCGTCTACTCAGCCACTCATGTACGCGGCCATCAAGCAACATAAGTCGACTCGCGTCTTATATGCAGAGCGCCTTGACACTGAAAGCGTAGTCTCCATTGAGGAGGCCGATTCCATAAATTCGAGCTACCGTACCGCTTTGGATACAGGCGAACACGTAGCGAAGAGCTTAGTCAAAGAGCCTTCTATGGAATTATTCGTCGACTGGGGTCCGTACATTGGTCACGAATGGGGTCCGTTCTTCAACACTTCGATGCCGCTGAAGAATTTGAAGGCTATCGCCAAGAAGCTTGCTGAGATACCAAAAGATTTCACACTGCAGCGTCAGGTTAAGCGCGTTATGGATGATCGTGCGAAGATGGCTGCCGGCGACATCGAAGTGGACTGGGGTTTTGCGGAGACCTTAGCGTATGCAAGCATTCTGACGAGCGGCAACAAGATTCGTATCACGGGGCAAGATGTGGGTCGTGGCACCTTTTCACATCGGCACGCTGTTCTGTTCGATCAGAAGACAGGCGATACCCATATACCGCTACAGAGCCTGGTGGAGGAGGAAAATGGATTTCTAATCTATGATTCGCTTCTCTCAGAGGTGGCAGTGCTTGCCTTCGAGTATGGCTATGCCACGACAATACCCAACGCGTTGGTGGTTTGGGAGGCGCAGTTTGGTGACTTCGCTAACTCTGCACAAGTTGTCATTGACCAGTTTATCACCAGTGGCGAGCATAAGTGGCAGCGACTTTGCGGATTAACACTATTGCTACCACATGGCTATGAGGGGCAGGGGCCTGAACATTCTTCCGCGCGACTGGAGCGATTTCTGCAGCTGTGTGCCGAACACAATATTCAAGTTTGCTTGCCGACTACCTCGGCTCAAGTTTTTCACATGTTAAGAAAGCAAGTGCTGTGCCCACTGCGCAAGCCGCTAATTGTCATGTCGCCAAAGAGTTTGCTGCGGCACAAAGATACCGTTTCTTCCTTGCAAGAAATGGCTGAAGGAAGTTTCCAGGTTGTGCTCGATGAAACAGATGATTTCGATGTAGAGCAGGTTCGCAGACTCGTAGTCTGTAGCGGAAAGGTCTACTACGATTTGCGTACGGCAAGGCGAGAGCGAGAAATAAGCGATATAGCTATAGTTCGACTCGAGCAGCTATACCCGTTTCCTCATGACGATTTCTCAAAGTGTCTGCTTCAATATAAAAACCTGACATCGATCGCTTGGTGCCAGGAAGAGCCTATGAACCAGGGCGCCTGGTATTCGAGTCAGCACCATTTAAGAAGCCCGCTTCAAGAGCACTTCCCTTCAGTCCATCTCGAGTATGTAGGCAGAGAAGCATCAGCCGCAGCTGCGGCGGGTTATCCTGCGCTGCATTTAAGTCAGCTAAATAAATTTATCGATCAAGCATTAAGCTAGCGTGTTCGCGATTATAAAGAAGGTGTTAGCAAGGAATAACTATGACTATTGAAATCAAGGCCCCAACATTACCTGAATCGGTCCCCGACGGAACGATCGCTAACTGGTATAAGAATGTAGGCGATACGGTTGTGCGCGATGAGCTACTCGTGGATATTGAGACAGACAAAGTAGTCATCGAGGTTGTTTCGCCAACTGATGGCACTCTAAAAGAAATTTTAATGGACGCTGGCGCCACCATTGTTAGCAATCAGGCCATCGGAAGCCTATTGGCAAATGACGGCAAGCAGCCAGTTATTGCAGCGAAAGCAGAGCCTGAAGTCGAGGCGAAAGCCGAGGCTGCTACCAATGAAGCTGAAGCGATGATTAGCCCTGCAGCGAAAAAGCTCATTGAAGAGAACAACCTAGATGCAGCTTCGATCGCAGGTAGTGGAAAGGGCGGCAGGATTACTAAAGAAGACATTCTAAAGAAATTGGAGGCTAGTTCAGCACCAAAGTCTGCAGCGAGCACAGCGACTGCACCAGCAAACATAGCGATATCGGAAGAAGGACGGCTTGAAGAACGTGTGCCGATGAGTCGGCTACGCTCGAAGGTTGCCGAGCGACTACTCCACGCGAGCCAGTCCACTGCGATGCTTACAACTTTTAACGAAGTGAATATGAAGCCTGTTATGGATATTCGCAATCGTTACAAGGAAGAGTTTGAGAAGGCTCACGACGGCACGCGCCTCGGGTTCATGTCGTTTTTCGTTCGCGCCTGTACTGAAGCATTGAAGCGCTATCCTGCTGTAAACGCATCTCTCGATGAAAATGATGTTGTTTACCACGGCTATCAAGATATCGGCGTAGCTGTTTCCTCACCACGTGGCCTAGTTGTGCCAGTTCTACGCAACGTTGATTCTATGGGCTTGGCGCAGGTAGAAAACGAAATTAGGCAGTTCGGAGTAAAAGCTAGAGATGGAAAACTTGCCATTGAAGATATGTTGGGAGGCACCTTTACTATCTCAAACGGTGGCGTATTCGGATCCTTGTTGTCGACGCCAATATTGAATCCTCCCCAGACTGCTATTTTAGGGATGCACAAGATTCAAGAGCGCCCAATGGCCGTCTCTGGTGAGGTGGTAGTTCTGCCAATGATGTATCTAGCGCTCTCTTACGATCACAGGATGATCGATGGGAAAGAAGCGGTTCAGTTTCTTGTTACGGTCAAAGATTTGCTAGAGGATCCAACGCGACTTCTGCTCGAGATTTAACAAAGGCTGCTGGAGAAGCGCTAGGTTGTAGCTGTGTTCAATGCTTCGCTTATCAAATCACTGAATTGAGAAAGACTTATGTCAAATGAATATGATGTTGTAGTTATTGGTTCAGGCCCTTCTGGTTATGTTGCCGCTATTCGGTGCGCGCAGCTAGGCTTCAAAACGGCCTGTATAGAAAAATGGCTAAACAAAGCTGACAAGACCGTTTTTGGTGGGACCTGCTTAAACGTTGGCTGCATCCCTTCGAAGGCCTTATTGGATAGCTCGCATAAATATATGGACGCGCAAAACCATTTCGAGGTGCACGGTATTAGCGTCGGAAAGGTGGCGATGGATGTTCCTGCGATGATGTCCCGCAAAGATAAGGTCGTCGATCAGCTTACCTCCGGCATCAAAGGCCTGTTCACGGCGAATAAAGTCGATGGTCTTTCCGGAACGGGTAAGGTTGCCGGTGCTAACAAGGTTGTAGTTACGGACAAAGATGGAAAACAACAAGAACTCGTAGCCAAGCACATTATTATTGCGGCTGGGTCAGTACCAATCGATATCCCTCCTACCCCAATCGATCATGAAACTATTGTCGACTCAACCGGAGCATTGGAGTTTCAGGAAGTGCCTAAACGTCTAGGCGTGATTGGTGCCGGTGTAATTGGATTAGAGCTCGGCAGTGTCTGGGCGCGATTGGGTGCAAAAGTTACCGTACTCGAAGCGCTGGATGATTTTTTACCAATGGTGGATCGCCAGATTGCAAAAGAATCAATGAAGATCCTAGCCAAGCAAGGGCTAGAAATAAAGATGGGCAGCCGGGTATCTGGCAGTAAGCTTGCTGCCAAGGGCGCGAAGAAGACAGTCACGGTTGAATACACAGACAAAGATGGAGAGCAGACCGAAACATTCGACAAGCTTATCGTAGCTGTTGGACGTAGACCGTTTACTGATTCCCTACTAGATGAATCTGTAGGCGTTGAAAAAGATGAGCGTGGCTTCGTTAAAGTTAATGATCAGTGTGCCACTAACATTCCTTCTATCTATGCAGTCGGTGATGTCGTGCGTGGCCCGATGCTGGCACACAAAGGTATGGAAGAGGGCGTGATGGTTGCCGAAAGGCTTG
>JAPKAI010000072.1 GCA_028825335.1 Gammaproteobacteria bacterium
CGGCTTCCGCCTACAACCCACTGATCAGGATCAGGGTTATTTGGGTTATTAGCTGTGTTGTCGTACCACTGCTTGATGACCATTACCGCACCTGCTGGAAGCAGAGGCGCAACATCTTCTTCGTACAGATGGCTGTGATGCCATGTGGCACTCCAGTTAGATACCTGGCTAATTTGCTCAGTGCGGCCAGTTTCTGGGTAGAAAATTTCCAGAGAGGCTGCATTCATGCGCAAGTGACCGTGTGGCTGGAAGCTATCGATGCGAACTGGGTGATCGAACGAGTGAAAACCCTGAGTCATCGTGTAACCGTTAGGAGGCACGATTAACTCGCCGCTCTCATAGCCGTCAGTCAGTCGGTACAGTTTCAGATCCTGCTTGTAAGGAGTCTTTGCTGAAGCTGTCATGTAGTCTTCATCGTGAAACCAAAGGCCGATTTCAACAACATTGTCTTTGATCATTGTGCCTGGAGCAGTTGCGCCAACACCGCCTGGAAACATGTGAATGTCCCAAGAAACGCGTGAGTTAGCAGGAAGCGTACGGCAGACACCCTCAGGTACTATTTCGCCCCACTTGCCCATAGCGTATTCAGTAAGCTGACCGTACTGCTGCCACTCGCCATTTTCATCTTGCGCGTCAACAGAAGAGTTAGCGTGGTGAACAACCGCAGCTGCGTCGCCGCGTGGCTTAACCTGCACCGCTTTGATGCAGCGATCCTGAGTCACGCCAGTGTCAACATAGTGCTTGTGCCAAAGGTCGTTTCCGTTTGCAGGAATATCAATGGGCACAGAAGCAATTATTTGATTAGGCTGGCCTAAATCAGCAGCAAAATTCCACTCGCTAGGATCTTTAACGTCAGCAACTGGTGCAACGATGTCCGCATCACCCATTGGTGAGCCTTGGTTAACCCAAGCTACAATAGTGTCGATTTCTGCTTGCTCTAAGCGCCAGTCACCTTGAAGGTCCTGGATGCCGATGCCATGGTCGTATGCATAAGGAGGCATTTCGCGGTTAGCAACACGAAGCTGGATCAAAGGCGCCCAAGGACGGACCTGATCATAGCTAGAGAGTTGCATAGGGCCGATGCCGCCTTCTGTGTGACATACAACGCAATTCTCGTTGATAATCTGAGCAACGTGACTGTTATAAGTAACTGCGTCGTCCTGTGCACTAGCCTGTAGGCCAAATGCGAGGAATACGCCGCTTACTGTAGCAGTCAATACGCGTACTGTTTTCATGCCTTTCTCCTAAAATTGAGAGTTATTGATCAAAATTAAACTTTTAGTTGAATTCTTATGTTTATACCTATAAAAAATTTTAATTCGCTGTTCCCTAAATGTCCATCAAAAATCGCTATTTTTAGGGGAAGCGTTGCAACAAATTGAAACACATTTTGGAGGTTTTTTTTGCTGAATGTCACGTCTAGCGCCTGCTCAGCAGGGCATCCCGAAAAAGTACTCTTGTTTGCTTTCTGGCCGATCGCGAAGGCTGGCAAGAAAGCTAATAATAACAGTAGCTTACGGGCTTACAGTTACCTTTTGAACAATATTTGTCCAGCAGCACTGGTCGCCGTTTGAGCTGTCTGGACCGGCAAAGTTGTCTACTTTTGTGTGAATCATGTATTCACCCGGCTCAGAGAAAGTGGCGATTGTTTGAGCTACACCACTGCCGCCTTCTACTTTAATTTGTCCAGGAGTAATCGCGCGGAAGAAACGGAATCTACGGTCATCTTCCTCATATGGATTCTCGGGGATAGCAGTGCTCTCATGATGTGCAAATTCCACCATGCCAGGGCCCTGATACTTGCTGAACTCAACGCCTATTGCAATCGGCTCTAGGAAGCGTGGGTCAGTAGAGTCTCGTTCCGAGATATCTTCGACATTTACCGAAAGAATCACCGGCTCACCAACTGTAACGGTGCCTTGATGCTCACCCACCTGTGCGAAAAGGCCAGCTGATCTTTGGCCGTCTTCACCGAAACCGGCGAGTGGCTGCATCGCGCCTTGCGGACGAGGAAGGATGAAGTCGAGCTCGTAGGCGCCTATGCCGTATCGGCCAGGGACTTTCAAGGCTTCTTCGCTGCCAGTCTTGATATGCCACCAGATGTCATCGCCAGATTCAGATTCAGGAACAGTCACCGTGAACATACCCGTTGAGCGTCCTGCCGGAAAATGTGTGGGTTGCATGCCGCTGTATTTGGCTGGCTCGATGTAGTTCGCCATACCTACAGGAATATCAACTGGCACATCGTTTCGGTTAATGAAGCCAAAGGAAAAGCTCGCTGAACCGTCTGGGTTAGAAATCCATCCTTCCATGACGGGGATGATTGGCAGGCCAGAAGGTGGCGCAAGGCTTAAGAAACGGCCATTGTCTGCAGATTGGGCTTGTGCCTGAAGGCTAAAGACTGCCATTAGGGCAAAGGCTAATAGCGCAAAGGTTTTTTGATACTGTCGCATCGATGTTATCTCCAAAGATCAGGTTCGATTGTTCGGTCTTACTTTATTGTTAATCTGCCAGAGTGAGGACAGTAATTAAAGCTAAACTACTAAATCCACTCAAACAGGGACGCTAGGATAAACGTCATTGTACTTGGAGTCTAGTTTGGAGCCGCCGAGAATCCGCGGGCTAGAGGGCTTGTTTTAAACAAAATGTAACAAGCTGAGGAATTGTCAGTATCGTCCCGAGTATGAGAGGATTCGCGCAGCAATTTCAGTAACAATCAGCTGTGCAGATGGCCGCGCCTAAAACCGCATGTGGGCGGTCTGTTGGCTATCCCATCTGGCCTGATCCAAATTTAGGAAACTTAAGTCGTGGAATTGAAGTGTAAACAGTCAGCGAGCAGTGATGTGATTCCCCTTGGTAGCAAGTGCCGGAAGTATTCGCTACAGATTATTAGTGGATTATTACTAATCGCTTTTTCGACCCTTGCCACAGCGGCTCTAGATCGCGTAGGCGACTTTGCGCTGCTCGACAACGCTGGCACGTTCCATCAATTGAGCCGCTATCAGCATCGCAAGGCGCTGGTGCTCATGGCTTACTCCGATGAGTGCGCGACGATGGACGCGCTATTAGACAACTTCAAGGGCATCGCTGTGGAGTACGCCGGAAACGATTTCGAATTTCTCCTAATCGACTCTCAAGATCTGGATCGGGCCCAGCTTTACGGATTGGGTACCGAGTTACCGATACTAGAAGACGACGGTCAATTGGTCTCGGAAAAACTGAATATTGAAAATGCTGGGGACGTGCTGGTGCTTAACCCCGAGAGACTCTCGCTTTTCTACAAAGGCCAGCCATCGCAAGAACTCGAATCGGTTCTTACCTCGATCACAGGCGAGGGTGTAAGCGACACGATCCGGCAATCCGGAGCAGGCTGCGCCATTGACTATCAAATGAAGGAACTACACAGCGAGTCGCCACCAGACTTTGCCAGCGAAATCGCTCCTATTATTATAGAGAATTGTGCCGATTGTCATCGCCAGGGCGGAGTAGGCCCCTTTGCTTTGGATAGCTACATCATGGTCCTTGGCTGGTCACCGATGATTAAGGAAGTGCTGTTAAATAAACGCATGCCGCCCACACAGGTCGATCCCTATATTGGTCACTCCGAATCTGCGCGTTATCTCGATCCCACAGATGTACAGACGCTCGTTCATTGGATTAACAACCGCGCGCCAAGGGGTGACAGCGAGGTAGACCCTTTAGAAGTGTTCGCGGCACAAGACCGTTCCGAATGGTTTTTTGGCGAGCCGGACTTCATCGTGACCGGTTCAAGGAACGAGATTCCCTCGATTGGCGTAATGGACTATGTCTATGACGATGTCGAGCTGCCCTTTACCGAGGACAAATGGCTGCGCGCTATTCAATACATTGCAGGCGACGAGTCTGTGTTGCACCACTTGGTGACGTTCGTTACAGCGCCGGATGAAGACTTTTGGGGAGACGAGCGGATAAGCGAGTCTGTCACGCGCCGCTTCGTTGGCAGCTATCTACCAGGAAAGACCAACGCTATCGCATTCGATGAGGGAACAGGGGTGTTAGTTCCTCAGGGGCACAGACTATCGATGCAGTTTCACTATGTGACTAACGGGCAGTCTACAATTGATGAAACGCAATTCGGATTGTATTTCAGTGACGAGCTGAATCTAAAAGAAAGGCTGACGCACGCAGTCGCAAGTCGTTTCCTGCTGCCTCCAAATGCTAACGACTTTGAGCTTCAGGCAGAGCAGCAGGTCGATCAAGATATTATCGTCACTGGAGTTCGCGCCCGAATGAATTTCCGCGGCAAGCGCATGAAGTTTGTTGTAGAAAATCCCCAAGGGCAGACTAGAGAGCTATTCAGCGTTCCTGCTTACAACTATGGGTGGCAGCCCGACTATTTACTAGATGAGGCAGAGCCCGTAGCCGCTGGCAGCATACTCCGTGTGATTGGTGCCTTCGACAACTCGATATCAAATCCGTCTAATCCTGACCCAGACAAAGAGGTCACCTTCGGTTTAGAGAGTTGGGAAGAGATGTTTACTGGCTATTTCACATTCTACAGTCAGTGACCGAAACATAATCGCCGGGGAGCATGATTTGCTAGAACAAGCATCAAGAATTTCCGGTAAAAATGAATAAAAAGAACGCTCAAAAAGAGATCTAGTCAAAACGGCCTAGAAATTTCTCCATACCATCGCTCCATGTGCAGTGCATCGAGCCCCGAATAGATTGCTGTTGCTTATTACTAATTTAAGCGACAGCAAGTGATATTTTCTTTGACGATGTTAAATATGCACACCCATGACAGATAGTAAAAAACCCTTATTCTATGGATGGAAGATTGTCTTCGCCATATTGGCTCAGCTGACGTTTACGAGTGGCTTGAGTTTCTATAACCATGCCATCTATCTCACTGCGCTGGCTGCTAATCCCAACTTCGATGTGCAGACAGCCTCGTTCGCAGTATCGCTGTTTTTCCTATCAGGTGGAGTAACTGGCTTGTGGGTTGCGAAATGGGTGCAAGACTATGATCCGAGAATTTGCATCAGTGCCGGGGCAGTAATCTCCTGTTTCGCACTGAGTTCCTTGGCATTTGTACAAGAGATCTGGCAACTGTATCTCGCCTTTATGCTTTTCGGTGTTGGTTTCTCAGCATCCTCACTGATTCCCGCTACTACGTTAGTCACTCGGTGGTTCCATAGAAAAAGAGCTATGGCTTTGTCGATCGCATCCACTGGCTTGTCTCTAGGCGGCGTCATTTTGACACCGTTGTGCGTGTTGCTTGTTAAGTCTATGGGCTTCGAATTTGCCGCCCCGCTTATGGGCTTGCTCTACATAATAGGAGTAATTCCTATCACTTGGATCTGGCTGCGGGCGAGCCCCGAGTCGATGGGCCTGCTGCCGGATGGCGAGGAGCCACCAGCTAACTCGGCGACAGTCAGCACAGAGCAGGATAGTGACGATAGCAAACCGAGTGCAGTTTTTAGAGAACTGGCGTTAGATGGGATTACCTTTAAGCAGGCCCGGAATACGCGCTTCTTCTGGGGCGTTAGCATTGGCTACATATTTCTGATGATGGCGCAGGTTGGAGGCATTGCTCACCAATATGGCCTGGCGAGAGAATTGTTGAGCGAGTCGCAGACTGCCATGGCAGTAGCGATACTGCCTATTGCTAGCATCTTCGGCCGCCTGATCGGTGGTTGGTTGATCGATAGAATGTCGATTCGCCTATTCGCTATCGGCGTAATGATTTTGCAGGCAGTTTCTCTCACCTTACTTGCCTCGGGCGTGAATGTGCTGACGCTCTGCCTAGGCCTCGCCATGTTCGGCGCCTCCGTGGGTAATCTGCTGATGTTGCAGCCGCTATTGATCGCAGAGGCTTTTGGCATTCGTGAATACGCGAGGATTTTTGCGGTGGCGAATCTCATGTCATCTTGGGGGACAGCTGCCGGCCCCGCTGTTTTGGGATTAGCATTCGCTGCCAATGCCAACTTGTACAGCCTGTCCTATTGGATAGCAGCGTCTGCAGCTGCGGTTGGATTGATCCTATTTCTTGCCGGTGGCAAATTGAGAGCCCTAGCCTAGCTAAGTCGTTGGAGTTAAAATCATGAAAAAAATACTCTTCGGTTTGATCGGTTTTCTCGCGCTATTGTTAGTCGTGGCTTCCTTTGCCGGCTTTCCTCCTTCCTACTTAATGGCTGCGCCGGGAGTGGCTACAGGAATAGGCTCGAAGTTGCTCTGCAGTGCGCGTTATGTCTCTGGGTTTTCGCAGCAACAGTCTTTCGAGGACCTTGTTCAGTACTCGGGAATCTTGCAGGAGCTAACAGTAGAATACGACGATGTGCAGAAGAGCGTAACGACCTCTCTGTTTGGGTTGAGTGAGAAAACAGCGAACTATCTACCTAATATTGGCTGCGCGATCGACTACTCAGGATTTAACCAACGCGCTTCGTTGCAGACAGAGCAAGTTCCCGCTAGTGAGGCAGCTTGGCCTGCTGGAGGTACTGTAGGCACCGCTGACTCAGACATGGAAGGCTTACTTGAGCGATTGCTTGCCACAGACAACGAAGAGGGTTTTAACACCCGGGCTTTTCTGGTCGCGCATCGCGGTAAGGTAATTGCCGAAGCCTATGGTCAGGGGGCTGATGCAGATACGCCACTGCTGGGGTGGTCCATGGCGAAGAGCTTGACGGCAATTATGCTGGCGAATCTAGAATACCGCGGAACATTAGATTTGGGCGCGGCTCCGGAATTTGAGCTATGGCAGGGTGACGAGCGCTCGCAAATTCGTATCAGCGATATGCTAACAATGACCGATGGCCTCGCCTTTTCCGAGGAATACAATCCAGGTGACGATGCGACTGCCATGCTATTTACCAAACCTTCGTCTTCGGATTTCGTAATGGACAAGGCTGCTCTTTATTCGCCGGGTAGTCGGTTCAACTACAGCTCGGGTACTGCGAACCTACTGGCGCGAATCTATTTCGATAAGGCGGGTGGCAACCAAGAAAATTACGATGCCTACATGGAGAGTATTCATCAGTCACTCGCTTTCCAGAATGCCATCTTCGAGGTTGATGCCAGCGGTGTGTTTATGGGCAGCTCCTATCTGTACGCATCGGCGCGAGACTGGGCGCGCATCGGACAGCTGATGTTGAACGGTGGAACCATTAACGGCCAGAGGATCATGACTGAGGATTGGGTGAGCAGAGCAACAACACCAAATACCTCTGAGAATCAGAGAGCCTATGGTTATCAGTGGTGGCTGAATCGAGGCAACGAGGAACTACGTTGGCCCAATATTCCAGCCGGAGCCTATTCAGGTCAAGGTAATCGACAGCAATACCTCATGGCAATCCCATCGCTCGATCTAGTCATTGTGCGGCTAGGCTGGACAGCCGGCGGCTACCCAGTGAATGATATCTTCTCTGAGATCATCCGTAGTCTCTAGCTGGAAAATTGAGGGTTTGAGCCCGTAGGTCCCGCACGTTTGAATTGAGGCCGCAGCCATCTCCACGCTCGTAGATAGAGATCAAGCAATAAACCACACTTTGATTCAACTATTCCAGCAGGAAAGGTCTTCACAGGTGAGAATCCCTTGCGGGTTTGCGCCTGTGAGAATCGTCAATTGCGTGGAGTATGCCCGGCAATTGGCTCTGTTTAGGCGGTATTTTTGAGCTGCCTGTTATGGAGAGTCTTGTGAGGATTTAGCTAGCCATCATGTCTACCCACTGCTGGGGTGCACGGGTAACTCTGCCATTGTGGTCAGTCCAAATATGTTGAGTAAAGCCAGTGACCAGGATCGATTCATCACCTTCCTTACAGACTTCATAGGAAAAGCGAATTTTCCTGCTTTTGTTCTCAGCAACCCAGGCGCGAACTTTCACCCTGTCGCCATAGCGCAAACTGCCTACATAACGCAGGCCTACCTCGCTCACGGGCAGTCGAAAACCAGTGTTTTCGATATTCGCATAGTCGCTGCCGAGTTCGCGCATATAGTGACTGCGCGCCTCTTCAAAGTAGACTAAATAACCCGCATGGTGAACGACGCTCATGGCGTCAGTTTCGGCGTAGCGAACGTGAAAACTCGATTCGATTACTACCGGCTCTTTTTCATTTGACATAGTTAATTCTCGGTCCTTGATTTATGTTGCCAGTACTTATGTTATTAGTATAACCAGAGCGTTCTACTTTCTCATTATAATTAGTCTGAAACTAGAGTGTGTCTCTGTGTTTTGTCTGCAGAATCTGTTAATTTTCAAGAGTATTCTCTACAGTCCGTTGGCAATCCATAGGCCAGTTCATCCGCGTGCAGATCAAGACGGTTTCCTAGATTATGTTGGAATTTCCAGAACCACCGAAAAGTTATGGCTCAGTTTTCCTCGAGGAAACAGACAAGACATTGCCGGAGAAAATTGACCAGCGAACTCGCTATGCATTCTTTAGCACCATAGCGACAGGTGGTAAGTCTTTGATTAAGTCTTGCAAAGATCTGCATCTCTCACGATTCGTCTGTTACAAGACACTTAAGCCGGAGTTCGCCAATGATGAGATTGAACAGCAGCGATTGATAAGAGAGGCGCGTGTAACGGCTATGTTGCAGCACCCCAATACCGTGCCAACCTACGAGCTTGGCCGCGATACTAAAGGCAACCCCTACTTTACGATGAAGTTGGTGCACGGCTACACGCTTCGAGAGATTTTAGACTACCGTGAGCGTTATGATCTGACGCAGTTGATGAAGTTGCTTATCCAGGTCGCCTATGCGTTGAAGTATGCTCACAACCACGGCGTGGCGCATCGCGATATCAAGCCGGAAAACATATTAGCAGGTCCTTTTGGTGAGGTGCTGGTGCTCGATTGGGGTCTAGCCAAAGTTTGGCATCCCGATGGCACGGCGGTTGAAGACGTGAATGTTGACTCGCCAGATGTCGATGACATTAGCTTAACCGGCCAGGGCAAGGTGCAGGGCACCGTGCACTACATGTCGCCCGAACAGATCAACAAGGATCCGAATATCGATGCGCGCACAGATATCTACAGCTTCGGCGCGGTGCTGTATGAAGTTCTGTCGGGCAAGTGTCCTGCTAACGGCGAGAAGATTCATCATATTGTTGAGAGTGTTCTCAGCGACATACCGCCACCTCCGTCGGAAATAACCAAACAACATGTGCCGCCATTACTTGAGAAAGTTGCGATGCGTTGTCTACAGAAAGATGCGGCAAACAGATTTCAGTCTGTGGATGAGATGCTGATGGAATTGCATCAGGGCTGGAGTCGACTCTAGGCTTGTTCTGAGAGGATTTTTCTAAAGCGGGTTTCGCGCTCTTATTGCACTCTGCTCAATTACGCTGCACTATTTGTTCCTCACTATTCTGGACCTGATTGCTAGCTGCTATTTACTAGTAGGCTTTGTAATTGATTAGGTAATCGATCTACTACCCGCGGGGAACTGCTGTGTCACTAAAACTACGAACAAGAATGATAGTCGCAAGCGCTGTATTACTTTTGTCGGCATTCAGCACAAACGCAATCGCGCAACAGGCGGATTTCATCTTCACTGGTGAGAACATAATTACAATGGATGCCTCCGATGTAGCGGCAGTTGCCGTGCGTGGCGACCGCATCGTCGCTAGCGGTTCGCGGGCAGATGTCCTTGAGTTAAGGGGCGACGATACTCGAGTAATAGAACTGGGTGATCGAGCTTTGCTTCCAGGTTTCATCGATGCGCACGGTCATTTCTCTGGCGTATCGCGTTACGCCGCTCTTCTCGATCTCTCCTCACCGCCTGTAGGCGGTGTCACCAGCATAGAGGATATCGTGCGTGCGCTGCGTCTGCGCATCGAGCAGGAACAAATCCCTGTTGGCGACCTTGTGTTCGGGTTTGGTTATGACGACTCCTTGTTGGCGGAAAGGCGACATCCGAATCGCGACGATCTAGATCGGGCCTCAACAAATCATCCCATTGTAGTTAGGCATGTATCAGGGCACTTGTTGGCAGCCAACTCGATGGCTCTGGACCAAGCGGGACTATCCGCCTCAACGCAAAACCCAGAGGGTGGAATAATCCGCCGCCGGGCAGGAAGTAACGAACCCGACGGAGTAATGGAAGAGACGGCGATGGGGGCGTTCCCCGGTTCTAGTGGCAATATGGGGCCCCAGGAGTTGAGTCGCCTGCGGCGGGAGGCCATAGACATTTATGCTGGCTATGGGATTACTACAATTCAGGACGCGAACATCAGCACTGCCTATGCAGATTTGATGCGCTCAGAGGCCGAGGCTGAGCCCTACGCGGTGGATATAGTCGCGTTTATAATGGCTAATCCGCTAAGCGATGAGGAACTGCAGGCGGTAAGCGCGGAAGAGAGTTACACGGGTGGTTTTCGCGTGGGCGGAGTCAAATTTACGTTAGATGGTTCGCCGCAAGGCAGAACTGCTTGGATGTCACAGCCCTACACCGAAGGCCCTCCCGGGCAGAGTGCGGACTATGTCGCCTATCCTAGTTACAGTCCCGAAGCCTATAAGGCGCGAATGCCAGATTTATTAGCTAGAGGCGTGCCTGTACTGGCGCATGCGAATGGAGATGCGGCTATTCAGTTGATGATAGAGGGCATCAAAGAGGCTGTTACAGGAAACACGCTTCCCGATCATCGGACGGTTGCTATCCATGCACAATTGGCGAGGCCAGATCAGTTGGAGCAGTTTAAAGCGCTTGGCATTGTTCCTTCTTACTATGCGGTCCATCCCTATTTTTGGGGTGACTGGCATCGACTTAGTTTCGGTGAGGAGCGCGCAAGCTTTATAAGTCCCGTGAAGGCGACAATCGAGCTCGGCATTCCCTTCACCGTCCATAACGACTCACCGGTCGTACCACCGGATATCATGCGCCTCGTTTCCATCACGGTGAATCGTCTGACGCGAAGCGGCTATGTGCTAGGGCCTGACCAACGTGCCTCAGTAATGGAGGCGCTCTATGCTGTAACACAGGGGGCGGCCTATCAGTACTTTGAGGAAGATGAGAAGGGATCTATAACAGTAGGCAAGCGCGCAGATCTGGTTATTCTCGAGCAGAATCCTTTGACAGCAGATCCGCTGGGCTTGGAAGACATTGCGATTGTCGAAACCTTCGCACGAGGTTTATCTGTCTACAGAAGATAGGCGATTGAGGGAAAATAATTGATAAGGAGTTACAAATGAAGGCTGCGTTTATTGGACTTGGAGTAATGGGATATCCCATGGCCGGTCATCTTAAGAATGCGGGTATAGATGTCTGTGTTTACAATCGAACTGCCGAAAAAGCGCAGCGTTGGGTAGAAGAGTACAAGGGCAGTATGGCTCAGAGTCCTGCCGCCGCTGCCAGCGGCTGCGATGTTGTGCTGAGCTGCGTGGGTAACGATGACGATGTGCGTCAGGTTTTAATCGGCGATAGTGGAGCGCTGTCGGCTATGCGCTCAGGCGCGCTATTAGTTGATCACACGACAGCGTCGGCCACGCTAGCACGAGAGATAAATTCGGCAGCTGCTGAGAAGGGCGTTGGTTTTCTTGACGCGCCTGTATCTGGCGGGCAGGCCGGCGCTGAGAACGGGGCATTGACGGTAATGGTTGGCGGCGAAGATTCGCACTATGAAACCGCCAAGCCTGTGTTTGAAAGCTACTCCAAATTTAGTAAATTACTCGGCCCTGCGGGCAGCGGGCAGCTGGCAAAGATGGTGAATCAGGTGTGCATCGCAGGTATCGTTCAGGGCCTCGCCGAGGGTCTTAACTTTGCACAGAAGGCAGGGCTTGATGGCGAGGGGCTGATAGAGACTATCTCGAAGGGAGCTGCGGGTTCCTGGCAGATGGACAACCGCTTTGAAACTATGCTCGCAGACCAATACGAATTTGGCTTTGCCGTAGACTGGATGCGCAAGGATTTAGGAATTGCTATTGCCGAGGCAAAGAACAACGGAGCAGATTTGCCCGTGGCAGAATTGGTGGATAGTTTCTACTCAGAGGTACAGGAAATGGGCGGCGCGCGCTGGGATACCTCCAGCCTGCTGGCGCGGCTTACTAGAAAGTAACAAGCCCTTAGGAATTCGTTGTCCCAGTGGGGTGCGGATTCCTGCCCTTAGGGTTCGGCCTCCCCTAGGCCTTCAATTCTCTAGTAGCAGCGCCATTGACGCTCAGTCGGGTAATCCCATAACTCCGTGAGTTAGCCGCATTTCTATTGATTCTTAGCCACTAAACCTCTAAGTTATGGGCTCAGCATGATTAATCCTTGGGGGTCAAATGAAATCTTTACTACCACTAATTTTGGTGTTTTCAGCCACTGTATGTAGCTTTGCCATAGCTCAGGACGCTACTTATGAAGCACCTAAAACCGAATATGGCCATCCAGATTTGCAGGGTGTTTGGAACTTCAGCTCGAGTACGCCTATGCAGCGCCCGAGGCAGTTCGCGGATCAGGAATTCCTGACGCGTGAGGAGGTTCAATCTGCTATTGCACGGCAAGAAGCTGCAGCTGCAGCTGCAGATGCTGCAGCTGCAATACTTGTCGTGAACCCGGAAGCTCCATCCGCTACGGATAACCCTGGCGGTTATAATGATTTCTGGTTTGAGATGGCGAATATTGGCGATACGGTTCGAACTTCGCATATTGTGTATCCGCTAGACGGCCGAATTCCTTCTGCTGTAGAAGGTGCGCAGAGACAATTTGGTGGTTTGGGTCCTGACATTCCAAGTACTAGGCCTGTTCGTTTCGTCGTTGGGGGTATCGCTAAGGACGGACCTGAGGATCGAGGCACTTCTGAACGATGCCTAGTTGGCTTCAACTCTGGCCCTCCGTTTACACCTAGTCTGTACAACAACAATGTACAAATTTTTCAGAACAAGGATACGGCAGTCATCATGACTGAGATGATCCATGATGCGCGCATCGTTCGTCTTGGAGACAAGCCAGAATTATCAGATGATATTCGGCTATGGTCGGGCGATTCTCGCGGATGGTACGAGGGTGACTCACTCGTAGTAGAAACAAAGAATTTCAATGGCTTGCGACAGACGTTTTCAAGTACTGGAAATACCATGGACTTAGTATTGACCGAAAAGTTCACACGTGCAGCATTTGGTACCGTTGACTACGAATTCACCATTGATGACCCGTCTACGTTCACCGACAAGATTACCGCTGTCGTTCCGATGACAAAGGTGGCTGGTCAGCTATACGAATATGCTTGCCATGAAGGCAACTACGGCATGTTCAATATCTTGCGCGGCAAGCGTATCGAAGATCTTCGAGAAGCCGAAGGCGAACAATAGGGAATAGTGAGTAATTGGATTATTGAATCCGAAATATTAGCTAAAAGACAAAAACAATTAAGGGCAGTAAATGAAAAATCTAATTCAAAAACAAATAGCGAAGCTTGGACTATTAACCCTAGTGGGCATTTTCTCGATCACGCAGGCAGCCGCGCAAAGTGGTGAGATTCCACGCACACCTAGCGGCAAGCCAGACCTTAGTGGCATATGGCAGGCGATGACATCTGCGCATTATGATGTTGAGCCTCATGCGGCATCGGAAGGTGCGCATCCGGGTTTGATGGGAGCAATCTCGGCAACGCCAGCAGGCTTAGGGATTGTTGAAGGCGGCAGGATTCCTTACAACGAGCAGTCCCTGCGCGTTCGCGATGCGAACAAAGCTAGTGCGCTAGAAAACGATCCATTGACTAAGTGTTATATGCCAGGTGTTCCTCGCGCTAACTACATGCCTTTTCCTTTTCAGATTGTGCAATCCGAAGGCGTAATTCTTATCGCCTATGAGGTTGCTGAATCGAATCGCATCGTCTATGTCGATCAGCCAGAACTAGAATCGCAGGTTGACGCATGGATGGGACATTCCAATGCACATTGGGAAGGCGATACGCTTGTAATTCGTGTTTCTGGGCAGATGCCTGATACATGGTTTGATCGTTCTGGTAATCACCACAGCTACGAAATGGTAGTTGAGGAGCGTTGGACTGCGACAGGCGCGGACCACGTTCAGTACGAAGCGACCATTACTGATCCAAATACTTTCACAGCACCTTGGACAATTAGTTTCCCACTATACCGTCACGTTGCAGATAATATGCAGCTGCTCGAATTCAAGTGCGCTGAATTTGCTGAAGAGTTCTTGTACGGTGAATGGCGTAAGCCTGGCACGCCTCGAGGCAATCCACCTCAGTAGATGTTAGAACAGTTAAAAAGGCCTGCGACCTTAAGTCTCAGGCCTTTTTTTAGGGCCTGTCATTGAGAATTGAATTCATGTTAGCTTAATGAGCATTGAATTGACGGTAGCAAATGAGGTTGAAAAGAGCGGTTATCAATGCGTTAGCATTGCTCGCTACCCTAGCGAGCACACCTGTGTTCGCGCAGCTGGCATGCGACGGCTAGCGGATTTTCTCCAGTGGAGCCTCGTCAGACTCCGGTATCAGTTATTCAAGCCCGGTAAGCTTTGCCCCCGGTGGGCTACTCTGCCC
>JAPKAI010000162.1 GCA_028825335.1 Gammaproteobacteria bacterium
TCTAATTCGATACTCAGACTTTCGATCGAAAAGCCCTGTTATAATTCCTATCCTCATCCAGCATGGCCGGGCCCGTCCAGGGCGATTCATCAAATTGTTGTTCCAAATCTGTCGAGGACAGTATCAAGCGACCCCGCGGCTCTATAGTAACTTCATGGAGGGCACCATTACTGTCTTCAAGTTGGCTGCCACTTTAGCTCATGTCGGAAAATCATCGAGTAATAGTTGGCGGTGAGTTAATTAGGTACACTGCGGAGATGCGAATCAAATTATTAATGACGTTTGCCATAACGCTACTTCTTGTGGGATGCGGCGCGTCAGCGCCGGTAAAGACGACACTGTCTGCATTGAGTGAAGTCCAGAAAGACTTCGATGGAAGGCAAGTCATTGTCAGCGGAACCCTTCGCACATTCGATACGCCCCGGCACTATTGGATAGAGAACGACGCGTTAGACCGTGTGGCACTTGAGGGGACAATCAATCTTGCGCCGCTGGTAAGTCAAACGGTGACGGTTAGAGGGATGTTTCGTTATGACAGTGAAGCGGGACGTCGGATTGAACTAGACGAACTCGTTGCTCTGGAGTAAACAGGACACACACTACAGGGCTTATCCTGCCCGAGTTTTCATGCTAAGAAATCTGGTTTCAGACGTTCGGGTTCGGTCGGGAAGTGAAATACCAAAATGTGTATCCGACTTTGTTCAACAGCGCTAGGCACCAGCCGCGCGTTTCGCAAGATATTTATCAATACTGAACCTTCCGGTTCCCAGAGCGGCGACCATCAAGAGGCCAGCCGTGATACCCATATTTTTAAAGAAGTTCTGGGTTTCATGGTTGCGTTCCATACCCTCGGCAAAATCCCAGAAATTGTGCATATAGACGCTGATGACGAGCGTCAGACCTGCTAAGAAAAATGCGGCAAGCTTGCCTCTAAATCCGACGATAAGCGCGGCCCCAAGGACAAGTTGCATCACAATCGTCAGCGGTAGTAACGCCGAAATCATCGGCACATTGTGTGCCTCCATGTAGGTGACGGTGCCTTCATAACCTGTGATTTTGCTGATACCGGGCAGGATGAAATACAGGCCGAGTAAGAAACGGCCAATGAGTAGGCAGGTGTTTTCGATTGCTATTTGCATCTGATTTCCTTGTGGTCAGGTGTCATCATCCAACAAACGCAAGGTACAGGAAACAAAAAAGTTTGAGGATCTAAAAATACACGCCAATACCGGACGAACACGCTGTATTTCCTCGCACAAGTGATGAAATACTCTTGGAGCAATAAGAGAAGCGAGGGAAGTGGTTCCTGGTTCAGCGAAACCGTCGCGTAACAAATCAAAGAAACCGACAATACAGGCCCCCACTGAAACCTCTGTCGATTAAGCACTGCATTGCTCGCCACTGAGTTGGGCAGAGCGGCTTAAGCGTGTATTTGATATAGATATTTCTGTCTGTCCGCTGTCCGGCGGTACGCTGCGGGTAATCGCAGATGTCACCGACCCGGCCGCCTGTAAGGCAGTAGATCATTGGCCAATCAGACATTGACCATCCTCTACCGAAAAACTACACCACGGGCTTCTTTTCGCAAAAAAACCAATCAAGATACTTTGGAAATCCGGGTAAAATGCGGTTTAAACTTCCTATCCTCTGATCAGGCATAAGTATTGGGACAGAGTAAAGGGGAGAAGCTATCGATAACCGATAAATGGACACACTTGCGAGAGTCGGCTTAATAAAAACTGCCATTTGTTGACATAACAAGCATTGCACAAAGATACCCAGTCGAAGAATTGTGTCAGCCAATAATCCTTCCTCGCTTGATTCCACCAGAACACTCATGCCTACTAGCCAACAGAGAAATATTTCAGACAGAGGTCAACATGAAAGTACTGGTTATCGGCGCAAACGGAAACACCGCTAGACGCGTCATTAGGCGATTGACCGAAAGCGAACATGATCCGGTCGCAATGATCAGAAACTCGTCACAGAGAGCCAATCTCGACAAACTAGGGGTGCCGACCGTATTAGCAGACCTTGAATATCCAATCGATCACGCGGTCGAAGGATGCGATGCAATTATCTTTGCTGCGGGGTCCGGCGGTAAGACGGGAAAAGACAAAACGGTGTTGATCGATCATATTGGGGCGATTCGCTCAATGGTTGCAGCGCAAGTGCATGGGGTTCAACGGTACATTATGCTCAGCTCAATCAATAACGATGTAAACAGTCAGTCTCGCATCGCCCACTATCACCGCGCCAAGGCGCATGCAGATAATCACCTGGTCGAAACCGGTCTTGACTATACAATTGTCTGCCCAGGTGGTTTGACTGACGAACCAAGTTCAGAGTTAGTGACGATCGCCACAGAACTACAGGGGAGTGGAATGACCTCGCGTGAAAACGTCGCAGCGGCTCTCGTTGCGTGTCTTGATTATGACAATACTATCCGTAAATCATTCAGCCTAATCGACGGTAAAACGCCACTAGCGCAAGCAATAGAGGCGTTGTAGCAACGGCAGTTCCACATGACATCAGGCTACAGTTTATGGGCTGCGCGTAAGCTTTTGGCATGAACCAAATGAGGAAAATTAGCGCTATGTACAACGTACATAGCTCGTCAAAACCAACCCGGTTCATTTTGTTGTTGCTGCTGGCTACGATCGCGGGCCTCGCCAATGCTGAGGGGCGCACAACAGATGTAGCGTCTGGACAATATGAACTTCAGTCAGGAGCGCTAGCGCGTTCTTATTTGTTACATGCACCCAAGCAATTGACACATCCTGCGCCCCGTGTGATCGTCATGTATGGCTACACGAGTTCTGCTGATAGCATCATGTCTTATTCAGCCATGAATGACGTCGCGGTCGAAGAGGGTTTCGGTGTGGTCTAACCGAAAGGGACCGTCGATCAGCAAGGTAACGCGTTTTTCCCCTACGCCAACAGAAAAGCACCTTGGCTAATCGCCCATCACCAGGTCGGCCAATAACCACAAACCCTGACAAACCCTGGTAGCGTTTAACCACTGCTCGTCATACCGCTCCACTCTTTCATAAAACAAGCAGGCAACCGATCTGATTCGATACTCAGACTTTCCCTTGAAAGGTCCTGCTATAATTCCTATCCTCTAGAGTCGATGTAATCTAACAGGCAAATGCGTATAGCCTTTCACAAAGTTTGAGGGCGTTCGTTTAGGCGCTCCAG
>JAPKAI010000163.1 GCA_028825335.1 Gammaproteobacteria bacterium
GGCGCTGCCTATTATGCATAGGATTAAGGAAATGGAAACTATTTAAGAATAGATTACTGGCAATAATTGGGATTTTACGAAACTGCACTAAAACGTGGCTCGGACCTTGACCGTAAAGCGAGGCCCGGTTGTAGTACAGAAACGTTCGATCTCTCTGATATCTCCATTGATCAGACGGCCGTTGAAACGTCTTCGCTCTCGGCAAGCGTCTTGATTCAGAAGATTGTCCGCTTCGAACCTGAATGTAAACCTACCGACACTATTCTTCTCAGCGAACAAACTTAGATTACTGACCATACCCGAGCCTATCCAGATAACATTATCGATATCATAGAAGGGCCGATTGCCGTCGAATCCGTCTCGATAATTGAGGCCATAATTGAAATTTTGTGATGGGATATCGTGACGAAAACCTAAGCTAAAATTCCCCCTGTCGAATGGCACGACCTTTCTATTCTTGCCAATTAACGGCGCAAATATTTTCGAATCCTGCACCAATACACCTGCAGTAACTACCGCCTGCGGGAGATTCAAAAATCCCAAGCGGATGCTGGCATTGAGATTGAGACCATAGACTGTGCCGTCACCCACATTGCCGTTGGTTGTCGCTAGATTGGTTTCGTTTTTAGAAACATCGATACGGTCAATCGAATTGCCGACATCGTAGTAGAACAGTCTGGAATTGAGCACGCCGCCATCATTAGGGAGCCGATAGTCAAGATTGACGTTATAACGCCAAACTTCTTCTTGTTCTAACTCCGGATTCCCAGCAAGAATATCTTGAGTCTCATCTCGGTCATTAGCGGCGGCAGAAAAATCTGAGAAGCGCAGTTGTGACACATCGAGTTCAGCTGACATGCGAAGCTGAAAGCTGCTACTCATATTAAATCTTAAATCGAATTTAGGCTTTAGGAAGTCAAAACTTCGACTTACATTTACATCACCGGACTGCGATATCTCAGAGTCCTCATAGAACAGACTGCTCTCCAAAGACAGTCGCTGATTGATCTGCCAATTATGTATGGCGAATCCTTCGTAACGAATCTCTTCTACTGTAGACACTGCATTTGGCAGAGCGACTGGGGTTAAGTCACCATGATCTGGGGAGGCAATTCCACCAAGGGGTAAACCAATTTTCAATGAAGAGTCGAGTATGGTCTGTGCTCTCTCTATACCCAGCTCCAAGTTCTGATTATCTGCCGGATCAAACGTGTAGGAGGTACGTACTATGCGTTCGCGCTCACGGCGGCTGGTATCTAGAAATAGGTTCTTGGTTTCCGGCCCATCTAGGCCGAAAGAAAAAAATCGCTCACGGGTAACGGCGTTATTATCCTCATTTACGATGAAGAGGACTTTGTATTTTCCGCCACTATCAAAATTGTATTCATAGTCGCCACCAAACTCCCAGTTATCAGAACTGGCAGGAAGCTCCTCGCGCTCTACTCGGATAGACGGTGGTGAGTTCTGAAAATTGGTAATGGTCCGCACCAAATTCGCAGGCGGATCGTTCTCTCGATAGAGACCATTGAAGGCAATTCTGCTTCCATCTGATATCTGATAGGCGATATTGGAATTTAGCGTGTATGTAGTCTGATCTTGGATACGCTCGATCTCGCGAACATCATTCAGGCCAAGTCCAGGAGGTAATACGCTGATTTCATAGCTTTCCAAATCCTGATAACCCGACGCAACTTGAGCGCTTAAGAGATAGTCAAACTGCCCTGTCTGTCCACTGAAGGAAAAAGTCCCTATAGGCTCGACTTGGCCATCACGGAAATGTGTCGCACCTAGTTCGGTCGAAAGGCTAGAACTCGATTGCGACTCAAGCAAAACGATATTGACTAACTGACCACTGTTCCGAACATCGAGGTCGCCCGAGGTGCCACGAATAATTTCAATGTACTGAACTTGGTCTGCAGAAATTCTATCGAGCTGGCTACTCGCCTCATTCGCCTTGCCGGCCATGCGCTTGCCATTGATCAGGATCTGTTCGCTGGCACCGAGACCGCGATCGGCACCATTGAAGGTTTGAACCTCATTGCCTTCAAGCGCCACGCTGATACCAGGGATAACATTCAGCATGTCATTGACTGACACAGGCCCGTATTGCGCAAAGAAAGAGGCTGGATAGGTAACCGTGGACTCGTCTTCGGTGGCTTCTTGCGCTATTCCTGAGGCGGCAATTCCAAAAAGTAGCACTGTTGTTATTATTCTTGAGTGCCGCATTATAATCTCTAAGGGGGATTCAGTGTTCGGCGGGCATATTAACAAGAGTCAGAGTATATATACAGCTCATGCTAATCCCCTGACCTCTTCTTACTGCGCTTAATCTAATTAGATCTCGAACCTAAGACAAACTAACCACAGACTACTGATTCGTTGTTAGACATAGCCTACCTAGTGATTGCCGAGTATGATTGTTAATCGATATTCCAATTGAGCGCAGCGAGGCCTCTATGACTAGTAATTTCATCTCTCGACGTCGTTTCCTTCAAGCTAGTGGCGCAGCCGCTATTGGATTACCCTCACTTGCTCGCGGCTATACAGCCTCGGAGATGCGGGGCTTCTATGCTAATGGCGAGATGTCGACCAATGTCTCTAAATGGGAGCTAGACACGCCGGCTCTATGCGTCGATCTAGATCTCCTAGAAGCCAATCTCGACCATATGGCGTCCACTGTAGCCGCCAATGGCATCGCAAGCCGTCCTCACGCAAAGACCCATAAGTGCCCTACTATCGCTCATATGCAGATGGACCGAGGCTCGATCGGAATATGTACAGCTAAGGTCAGCGAAGCAGAAGCGATGTTCCAGAATGGGATAGACCAGATCCTGAATACCACAGGAAACGTAACTCCGACGAAGATAAGCCGCGCAATGAACCTTCGCGCTCAGTGCCCGGGCTTCATTCAGGCGACCGATTCTGAGCCTAATGCACGATTGCTCTCTGAGGCAGCCATGGCGATAGGCGTTGTTGCCGACGTTGTAGTCGATGTAGACCCAGGCATTCGCCGCACCGGCACGCCATTCGGGCAACCCGCCCTAAGGCTGGCACAGCTCATTGATCAGCTACCGGGCCTGAATTTTCGCGGCATGCTTTGCTACGACGCGGCGGCACAACACGTCGTCGGTTTCCAGACTCGTAAGGCGCAAACGCTCGAGCGCATGGTGCAGGCAACAGACACCCTCGAGCTCATGCAGC